>NZ_LZHK01000130.1:0-76600 GCF_001690415.1 Gilliamella sp. Imp1-1 | reverse complement strand
CCGCCGTTATAAACGGTCAATTACACAACGTCCAAGTTATGTAGAAAGCAGGAAAACGCGAGGACATTGGGAGGGAGATACGATTATTAGCCGTAAAGACAAGCAAGCATTGGTGACATTAGTTGAACGCAAAACAGGGCTAGTATTAATTGGGCGCCTCAATCAACGTACCGCCTCCGAAACGAGAGATATGATAATAAAATTGCTAACGCCGTTTGAAAAAATGGTTAAAAGCATCACCTTTGATAATGGAACCGAATTTAATTATCATCATGCTATTGAGCATTATTTAAATACTACCGTGTACTTTGCAGAGCCTTATAAAAGCTGGCAAAGAGGCACAAATGAAAACACCAATGGCTTAATACGTCAGTTTATACCAAAGTCAGCGGCCATTTCATTAGTTGACGACGAACAGATAAAGAAAATACAATATCTATTGAACACACGCCCAAGAAAACGGCATAAGTTTAAAAGCCCTGCCTCCTTTTATTCGAAGGAGTTAAGACAAATTGCACTTCATGGTGTAATCTAGGAATTAAAGCCGAGCAGTTTGAAAAGAAACGAGTTAATCAATTATGGACGACATCTTTATCTTCTTCTGCATTAAATATTTTAAAGGAGACATTTTTTGATATTAATGGCGAAATTATAATTGCGCCAAATAAAGTTTATCCATTAGATCTTAATTTAGGTAAATTAAGCGAAAGCCATGCATGGCTTGCATTAGCACTGGCTGCTGATGGGGTAAATCAGGGACAAAAGGGGCAAATGATTGCTGCGCAAGGAAGTAATGAAATTTATATTATGCAATTATCGGATAGAACCATCCAACGTATCGAAGAAAATGATGAATTATTGATTTTCCCAACGGTTTATTTTTTTAGTCTTGTTTTTTGCCTGTATTCTATTGTTGCTTTATTGGCTGTTAATTATATTGAATTAAAGGAAATATTATCAATAATTGTTTTGAGTACTTTTTTATCGGTGATTGCAGTTTGTATTCCGCTTTATTTTAAACTACAGCGTTATCAAGAAGAGTTTGATGAAATTTGGTTTGAATCGTTTAGATGATAACTTAAAGGTAGTTTTTATAGGGGAAGTGATTTGAGTTATTGTGTGAATAGTATTTTATTTGGCACGGTTATCTAAATTTTGTGATTGGAAAAGTTGCTTTAGTGAGCATCAGCTTTATCAAGTTATTGTTGTGATACTCCAAAACAAAAGGAGGTATCAATAATAAATTTCACCCTGGGTGAAAATTCACCTAGGGGGGTAAAAAAGATGTGATGTTGTATCAAATTTTTACTTAAACGTAGGTGTTACCTGAAAGTTTTTGACAAAAATTAGTTCTTTTCTGTCTTTTTTGCTCGCTCAACAAATATCATCACGACAAAAGCAATAATCGTTAAATAGATGATGAAAGCCCCATAAGTTGCTAACATATCAATCAGTGAACGCCCTCGCATGGCAAAATCGCGGAAAAATTTAAATAACCAAACTAATGGGAAAGCATGGCTGACATAGTAAGTCCAAATTGGCATTATTCCCACAGCCATTGTTGAACCGCCCATGATAAACCCTGGAGGTACTAAGAAAATCATTCGACCAGCGCCTTCTCCTGGGTTGTTAGTTTTCCAAGACAGTAACAATCCTAGCCAACCAAATGCTAATCCGGTCATAAATATGCTCGGTACAAAAGCAAAATAGTTACCGTCAAAACGCAGTTGTCCAAATATAACAAGTATGGCTGTGATAAGCGTTAATGCTGTTGTAAAAAATAGTGCATAAGGGATTGTTTTTGCTAATAAAGGTAAGAATCCTCTTTCTATTGTTTGTTCCCACATGCCAGTTACTTTTAAGCGACCAATAATCATTAATGAGGTTAGGCCGTAAGTCAGTGACGAGAAAAAGTAGACAAAATATATAATCGTCGATATTGTGGACGAGCTTGCAGGATTAAACATATATCGTGTTTTAAGTTGCATTGGTGATAAAGTTGCTTCAAGGCCTTCTTTACCAAGTCCTAATGCTGCAACTTTGCCAACACTAAGTTCAGCCCCCAATTCTGGAATATATTCATTTAGGCTTTGTAGTACTTTGGCATTTTGTGCATCGTTTGTATCATCAGCAAAATAGCCTAGGCGTACTGTTTGATCGCCTTTTTTTAAGCTTTTTTCTAGACCTTTAGGAATATATAAAACACCTAAATTACGGTCGTGTGAAACCAATGTTATTGGATTTACTGGCGATCTTATTACTTCTGTCACTTCAATATAAGGCGATGTATTGACTTTGCTAATTAATTCAGTCGAATAATGAGAACCATCAAGATCAATAACTGCAATTTTTCCTTCAAACACAGCTCCATGACTTAATACAATTGAAAAAACAAGCGAAACAATAGCAGCTAAGCCAAGCGAAACTTTATAATAAGGTATAAAATGGCCAGACAACATGGCGTCAAGCTCTTCAAGCATGGATTTAATGATGTTTTGCATCATTTTTCAACCTCAAGTGTCATTCCAGTTAATAGTTTAGGAATTGATTCTATGTAAATTCTGACTTGATAAGAGGTTAAATCAGCTTGACCTCGTTCTCGTGTCATGCGTAAATCAGCAAATGATGGCGCAGCGGTGGCAAAACGTACTTTTCCTTTTACTTCTTTGTTAAGTGCAATTACATTTGCTGTAACCGTTGTGCCTGGTTGATAGTCATTAACCATTTTTTCATTTACATAAATGTCGATATATTTACGATCGGTTTCTAATAAGACTGCTGGCGCACCGTTTGGTACCATTTCGCCATCTTCAAACATAAGTTTTAATACTTTTCCATCTTCAGGTGCTCTTAATGTTAGTCGATCATAATTAAGCTGTAGTTGTTTTAATTCAGCTTCGCCTTGCGCGAGTTGTGATTGAAGCTGTGTTAATTGATTTTGGCGGTTTAGCAGTTTTTGTCGTGCAATTAAGATTGATTGTATTGTCATTCCTGTTGCATTTTTTGTTTGCTCAAATTGGCTAATTTGTTCAGGCGTCGCACCAATCATTAAGGTAGAAAGTTGACTTTCAATTTGAATAACTTGCATTTTTGCATTAATAAAAACATTACGAGCATTATCAAGTTGTGACTGCGAGTTTCCCCCCGACTTACGTAATTTGGTTTGGCGATCAAATTCAGTATTAGCTAGGTTTCGAGTCGATTTTGCTGCTTCTAAATTGGCTTGCACTTCTTCTATTTTTCGCCAAGTTGATAATTCTGAAAGGTTGGTTTCACTTTCAGTGATTTCAATATTTTTTTGTTCTTGGTTTACTGCCGCCTTTTGGCTATCAACTAAAGCTTGTAGTCGATCGATAGCTAGTTTGGTATCAATATCTTCTAATTGCATTAAAGGATCACCTTTTTTTACTATTTGTGATTCTTCTACAAATCGCTTGGTGACTTTTCCGCCGACATTTTGAAAGGCAATATTAATCTCATCGGCAGTTAATACACCAGATTTGATGCTTTTGGCAACCGAGACCGCATCATTTCTTGATCCTAAAAAGATTAAAAATGAGCCAAAGATTAGCAGGAGTAAAAAGATAACAGGAATTTTGACATTTTTTTTCATATACAGCTTATTTTCCATTTATTTAGTCAGCTAACTATTTAAGTGAAATGAAGGACTTTAATGATTAAAGTCTGTTATTTTCGTAATAATTTACGTAACATCAATATTAAAGACTCTTGTTCTTGCGAATTGAGTACTTGTGCAAAAGCGCGAATTGATTTTAGGTGATTGGGTAATGCATTTTGAATCAGCTTTTCGCCTGTATGTGTTAAAGCGATTAATCGAGAACGACCATCATCACCACTTTTTGCCATCGAGATTAAAGGCTCTGGCGCTGCCAGCATTCGTTTAACCATTACTGATACTGTTGCTGGTGTTACACCAATGCGCAAAGCAAGATCACTGGTACAGATTTCACCTTCTGAAAACAATGACATCAATAAGGCAAACTTACCTTCAGAAACGCCGTAATCTTTATCTAATTGCGCATAGATATTAGCACGAATTAAATCGGCAGTTGTTATTAAGCTCAAAACCAGATCAACACCAGAAACATCAACGATGTCATCGTTAAATCTTTGTGATCGAGCTATGGTTTCACGTGAAGGAAGCTTTCTTGAATTGTAATTCAATTATCATTACTCAATTTATTTAGTCGGCTAATTATACTAATTTAGCTAAAATTAGCAATTATTTTAAGTACGTTTTTGCAAGTTTGATATTTAAGTACTACTAAAGTAGTAATCCTTGAGGGTAGTTATATTCTATGCACAGTTTCATACAATGTTATTAAATTAAAATTTTTTAGCAATTTAATTAAATTAAAATTGGAGTTATGTATGAGTAAAACCAACCTCGTTGTTATTGGTAATGGGATGGTTGGGCATCGTTTTGTTGAAGAGTTAATTGATAAAATGCAGCCCAATCAATTCAATATTACTATTTTTTGTGAAGAACCTCGTCTTGCCTATGATCGGGTGCACCTTTCTTCTTATTTTTCTGGTCACACAGCAGAAGCGCTTTCTCTTGTTCGCGAAGGTTTATACGAAGAGAATAATATTAAAGTCTTACTTAATGAACGGGCTATTTTAATTAATCGTCAGCGTAAGGAGATTCACTCTCAACAAGGGCGAATTGTTGCTTATGATAAATTGATTATTGCGACAGGATCTTATCCTTGGGTACCACCGATTAAAGGAGCTAATGGTTCGGATTGTTTTGTTTATCGTACGATTGAAGATCTTGATGCTATTCAGGAATGTGCAAAGCATTGTCAAAAAGGCGCTGTTGTGGGTGGTGGATTGCTTGGACTTGAGGCAGCTGGAGCTTTAAAAAACTTAGGTATGGAAACGCATGTGGTTGAGTTTGCTCCAGTGCTTATGGCCGAACAGTTGGATGTTCAGGGTGGAGAACAACTGCGTCGTAAAATTGAGGAGATGGGGGTAGGTGTTCACACCAGTAAAAATACTCAAGAAATTATTCATACACCTGCTGGGAAAATCATGCAATTTGCGGATGGCTCGGCACTTGAAGTCGATTTTATTGTTTTTTCAACTGGCATTAGAGCAAATGATAAATTAGCTCAAAAATGCGAGTTAGAAATTGGTCCTCGTGGGGGAATTGTTATTAATGATTATTGCCAAACTTCGGATCCTGATATTTATGCTATTGGTGAATGTGCTTGTTGGCAAAACAAGGTTTTTGGTTTAGTTGCACCGGGCTACAAAATGGCTCAGATAGCCTTAGCGCATTTAATGGGACAAACAGATAAATTTGAAGGCGCCGATATGAGCGCTAAGCTAAAGCTGATGGGAGTCGATGTCGGTAGCATTGGCGATGCTAAAGCAAAAACAATAGGGTGTCATAGTTATGTTTATTTAGATGAAACAACGCCAGTTTATAAAAAATTGGTTGTTTCGAATGATAATAAAAAACTCTTGGGTGCGGTATTGGTTGGCGATACGTCAGATTATAGTAATTTATTGCAATTAATGCTTAATGATATGGATCTACCTGAACATCCAGATACGCTGATACTGCCTGCACATGCAGGAGCAAAACCAGCTATGGGTGTTGATGCGCTTCCCGATTCAGCACAAATCTGCTCTTGTTTTGATGTGACTAAAGAAAAAATTGTTAATGCCATTAATGCTGGTTGTCATACGGTTGCAGCAATAAAAGCTGAAACTAAAGCTGGGACTGGGTGTGGAGGCTGCATTCCACTTGTTACACAAATTCTTAATTTAGAGTTAGCTAAACAAGGCATTGAGGTCAGCCATGCATTATGCGGACATTTTAAATACTCTCGTCAGGAGTTATATCATCTTATCCGTGTTGAGGGCTTAACGTCTTTTGAGCAAGTAATTAAGAAACATGGTAAAGGCTATGGCTGTGAAATTTGTAAACCTACCGTCGGATCTTTATTAGCTTCATGTTGGAATGATTATATTCTTAAAGATAATTTGATTCCTCTACAAGATAGTAATGATATTTTCTTAGGTAATATTCAAAAAAATGGTACTTATTCGATAATTCCGCGTAGTGCTGGTGGTGAAATTACTCCAGAAGGATTAATTGCTGTTGGTCAAATAGCTAAAAAATATCAGCTCTATTCTAAAATTACTGGTTCACAGCGCATTGGCTTATTTGGAGCACAAAAAGACGATCTTCCAGCTATTTGGAAGGAGCTTATTGAGGCTGGTTTTGAGAGTGGTCATGCTTATGCCAAAGCATTAAGAATGGCAAAAACCTGTGTAGGTAGTACTTGGTGTCGATTCGGTGTCGGAGATAGTGTTGGTTTGGGCGTTGAGCTAGAAAACCGTTATAAAGGCATTCGTGCACCACATAAATTTAAACTAGGCGTATCAGGTTGTACGCGTGAATGTGCCGAAGCTCAAGGTAAAGATATTGGTGTTATTGCTACTGAAAAGGGATGGAATCTTTATGTGTGTGGTAATGGTGGTATGAAGCCTCGTCATGCTGATTTACTTGCTGCTGATCTCGATAAAAATACACTAATTCGATATATTGATCGTTTCCTTATGTTTTATATTCGTACCGCAGATAAATTACAACGGACGTCAGTCTGGCTTGAAAATTTAGATGGCGGTATTGATTATTTACGTAGTGTTATTATTGACGATAAATTAGGCATAAATGCTGAGTTAGAAAGTGAAATGACACGCTTACGTAAATTAATGGTATGTGAATGGAAGGAAGCTGTTGAAAATACAGAAGGTCAAATTCGATTTTCTCATTTTATTAATAGTAACAAACGTGATGAGAATGTCCAAATCGTACCTGAGCGTGATCAGCATCGCCCAGCAACAGCAGAAGAACGTAAAGTAATGTTAGGGGAATAATATGAGTCAATGGATAACTATTTGTAAACTTGATGAGATTTTACCTGGCACAGGAGTTTGTGCACTTGTTGGTAATGATCATGTGGCTATTTTTCGCCCTTATAATAATACTGAGCTTTATGCGATTAGTAATATTGATCCATTTGCTAAGGCAAGTGTTTTATCCCGAGGCATTATAGCAGAACATGAAAATGAGTTATGGGTGGCAAGTCCGCTTAAAAAGCAACGCTTTCGTTTAAAAGATGGTTATTGTTTGGAAGATGAACAATATTCAATCCCTCATTATGAAGTAGATGTTAATGACGAGGGGATCGTACAAGTAAAGTCGCGCTAAATGTATTTTTAAAAGGATAAATTAATTATGTATACAGAGACAATTAATAAATGTGCAGCAAATGCTGCGCGTATTGTTCGTTTGGCAAAAACGAACCCATTTGGTTTTTGGCTAAGTTCTGCTATGGCTGGGGCTTATGTAGGAATAGGTATTATTTTGATTTTTACTTTAGGAAACCTTGTTGATCCATCAATAAGACCTTTACTTATGGGGGCAACGTTTGGTATTGCTTTAACGTTGGTTGTAATTGCAGGCTCTGAATTATTTACAGGGCATACCATGTTTTTAACCCTAGGAGTAAAATGCAAAAAAATTACTAATACTCAAATGTGGACAGTATTGCCACAAACATGGTTAGGAAATTTATTAGGCTCAATTTTTGTTGCTGCATTGTATTTTTATGCTGCAACACCCCTATTATCGACGGATACTAGTTTGGTTCATGCAGCGGCTTTAGCAAAAACATCTGCTTCAGCTTCGGCATTATTTTTTAGGGGTATTTTATGTAACTGGTTAGTTTGTTTAGCGATTTGGATGGCTAATCGAGTTGAAGGTTCGGCAAAGTTTATCGCTATTTGGTGGTGTTTGTTAGCATTTATTGCTTGTGGTTATGAACACTCCGTTGCGAACATGACACTTTTTTCACTTTCGTGGTTTGGTCATCATAGCGATGCTTACACATTAGCTGGAATTGGTCATAATCTATTATGGGTTTCATTAGGAAATCTTGTTTCTGGTGCATTATTTATGGGACTGGGATACTGGTATTCAACACCCAAAGAAGATCGACCTTAATAACTGTTTAATTCAGGAAATGTGGTTAAAATAACCAATATAAGGGGGGAAAGCATGGTAAGCAATCCCCCAAAGACGTTAAATTAATTAGGATTACATTTGGTTTTAATCATAATTAGTGATAAAAAAATAACGAAGCAATTAACAATAGGATAATTAATAAATTTCTATTATTAGAGGTTAGTTGTTAATAAATTTTTAAACAGATAATGTTTTATTTTGAGGTGTTATGGATTATTTCCCCTTATTTTGTAAGCTAGAAAACCGTGATTGCTTATTAGTCGGTGGCGGTGAAGTTGCTGAACGTAAAGCTCGATTATTACTTGAAGCTGGTGCCCGCTTAACTGTCAATGCGCATGAATTTAACGAGCAATTCATATGCTGGAATGAACAAAAACAACTAGTTTTAGTTCAAGGGGAGTTTAATGCTGAATTACTGGATGATAAATGGTTAGTTATTGCGGCAACAGACTGTCAGGAAACTAATCAAAGAGTGAGTATTGAGACGGAAAAAAGGCGTATTTTTTGTAATGTGGTTGATTCTCCAAAAGATGCGAGTTTTATTATGCCCTCAATTATTGATCGTTCCCCTATTATGGTTGCTGTCTCTTCAGAAGGGCATGCTCCTGTTTTGGCTCGATTATTGCGTGAAAAACTAGAGTCCATTTTACCTCAACATTTAGGCAAATTAGCTAAATATGCCGGTTATTTACGTAATAAAGTTAAAACAACCTATCAAACAGTGACGGAACGTCGTCGTTTTTGGGAAAGGCTATTTTCTCATGATAGGTTAGCTCAAGCGATTGCTAATAGCGATTCAGATTATGTTGAAAAACTCACCAATGAGCTATTTGATACATCACTTGATTCCCGTGGTGAGGTTGTGTTAGTTGGTGCTGGTCCAGGTGATGCGGGCTTGTTGACTTTAAAGGGATTACAGCAAATCCAACAAGCAGATATTATTGTCTATGATAGATTAGTATCGGATGAAATTATGAATCTAACCCGTCGCGATGCTCAACGTATTTTTGTTGGTAAACGAGCAGGTTTTCATTGTGTACCTCAAGAACAAATAAATCAGATTCTTTTACAACAAGCTAAAAAAGGTAAGCGTGTTGTACGTTTAAAAGGTGGAGATCCTTTTATTTTTGGTCGAGGTGGTGAAGAGCTCGAAACATTATTTAACGCCGATATTCCATTTTCTGTAGTACCAGGAATTACAGCAGCTTCAGGTTGTTCTGCATATAGTGGGATCCCATTAACGCATCGGGATTATGCTCATAGCGTACGTTTAATTACTGGTCATTTGAAAGATGGTAGTCACCTTGACTGGAAGAGTTTAGCCGCTGAAAAGCAAACATTAGTTTTTTATATGGGATTATCTCAAGCCAGTAACATCGAAAAACAATTAATTAAATACGGTATGAATGCAAATACGCCAATTGTAATTGTTGAAGAAGGCACAACAACGAAACAAAAAGTAATATCAGGCCAGTTATGTGATTTAGCACAATTATCTTTGCAAGCCTGTAGTCCTAGTTTAATTATTATTGGGCCTGTTGTTGCATTACGAGAAAAACTAAATTGGTTTTCTGAGTGTTAGTGGGTGCTAAAGGTTTGATCTGTCCATATTTTAATGGAGCCTTTTTAATGTGTAAAAGAGTTTGATATAAGCATAAAATACGATTAACAGTTCATAGTATAATGTGACTCTAAGCCTAGGGAGATCGCAAATACGCACTATTGCAGTTAGATAGTAAAAGCGCTTTTTTCTAAAATAAAGAACAAAATTCGCTACTAACAAAATGAAACATCGCCCAATAAGTGTTTCATTTTAATTTAAAACGAAAAAATAAAATCAATTATCTATCTGAGGATTTTTTATAAAAATTTTCTTGTTTTGGCGGTGTTATTTTAGGAAAGCGTTACTGTTTTAATTGTTCAATAAGAAGACACGTTATAAAAATCACTTTGCTCATAGTCAAAAAATAAAGCCTATGCTAGACTGAATCAAACTCTGAAGCTTTTTTACCTAAGTGATATTTTCATATGGTGGATTAGCCGCGGTATAACGCAGAAATGGTTATGCTTCCCGATTTGGATAAGGTGTTTAATGTATATATGCAATTAGTTGATAATTATCAGCGTCGATTTCAATATCTGCGTTTGTCGATTACCGAGCTGTGTAATTTTCAGTGTCAGTACTGTTTACCACGTGGTTATCAGCCTAACAAGAAACATAAATTTTTGTCGCTCAATGAAATTAATCATGTTGTTGCAACATTTACTGAACTTGGTGTGCGTAAAATTCGGTTAACGGGTGGTGAGCCCACTTTGCGTCGCGATTTTATTGATATCTTATCGCTCATATCTTCCTATCCCAGCGTGAAAGAACTCGCTATTACGACCAATGGTTCGCGTTTATTAAAAAATATTCACCATTGGCATCAAGCTGGTTTAAATGCGATTAATATTAGTATCGATAGTTTTACTCCCCATTTATTTAAATTAATTACTGGTCAAGATAAGCTTAAAGAATTACTGCAGTGTGTTGATAAATCGTTAGAAGTAGGTATAAAAAAAGTCAAAATTAACACTGTTTTGATGAAAAATATGAATGATAATTTAAATGATTATTTGTTATGGATTAAAGATATTCCAGTAGAGTTGCGCTTTATTGAACTTATGGAAACAGGCGAAAGCAACGATACATTCAATCGTTATCACTTGTCTGGTAGTTTTATTGAAAAACAACTAATTGCGCAGGGTTGGGAGTTACAACCCAAAAAAACATTATCAGGTCCTGCTAAGATTTATGTGCACAGCGACTATCAAGGAAAAATTGGTTTGATTATGCCCTATTCAAAAGATTTTTGTAAAAGTTGCAATCGATTACGTGTATCATCTATCGGTAAATTACATTACTGCTTATTTGGTGATGCGGCGGTTGATTTACGTGATTTGTTGGAAAGCTCAGAACAGAAACAACAATTAAAAGCAAGAATTCTTGCTTCATTAATGATTAAACCAGAAAAGCATTTGTTACATAATCATCGTGTAGGGCTCACCCCTAATTTATCTTATATCGGTGGATAATTGGCTGTTCTGTTTTGGGACATTGTTAACTTGCCAATGTTGTATAGCCCAATCTAGTAACTGTTTTTGAGTGGCGTCTTGCCAATCTTCTGGCACACATTGCCCTAGAAACTGTAAAGCCTGGACGGTTAACGCTTTAAAATTGTTTAAATCAATCGGGCTAGCATGATTTTGTTTTGATAGTTTATTGCCATTTTTATCTAATACTAGTGGTAAATGGCTGTAACTTGGCACAGAAAAACCAAGCAGTTGATATAGTGAGATTTGTTTTGCAGTAACAGGTAAAAGATCCGCGCCACGAACAATTTCGGTAATTCCTTGTTCATGATCGTCTAAAACTACCACTAAGTTATAGGCAAATAAGCCGTCTTTGCGGTGAATAATAAAATCTTCTTGCGCACTTGCTTTTTCAACTGTTTGTAAGCCACGAATCTGATCTTTAAATTGAAAAATAGGATGATTTTGTTTTAAACGTATAGCAACTTGTTGCTTATTATTGATAGATAAATGTCGTTCACGACAAAAGTTATCGTAAATACCATTTGTTAGGTTTTGAATTCGTTGTCTAGTACAGTCACAATAATAGGCTTGTTGTTTATCTATTAGTGTTTTTAAAACAGTGCGGTAACGCTCACTGCAAGATGATTGATACAAGACTGTATCATCCCAATATAAATTAAGCGCTTCAAGCGTTTTTAATATAAGTGATGATGCCCCTTTGACTTCTCGTGGTGGGTCGATATCTTCGATACGGACAAGCCATTTACCACGACAAGATTTAGCTTGGAGATAACTACCAAGAGCCGTTACCAACGAACCGAAATGTAATGGTCCAGATGGCGAAGGGGCAAAACGACCGATATAATGCATAGGTCTGATTTGGAATGATAGATAAAACTGGGATCACATACCCATTTGTTTTTCGCGAAGTTCAGCAAGCGTTTTACAATCAATACATAAATCGGCTGTTGGTCTTGCTTCTAAACGGCGAATTCCAATTTCAACACCACAAGATTCACAATAACCAAAATCGTCTGATTCGATTTTCTTTAACGTTTTTTCAATTTTTTTGATGAGCCTTCTTTCTCTATCTCGAGCGCGTAATTCAAGGCTGAATTCTTCTTCTTGTGTTGCTCGGTCAGCCGGATCTGGAAAGTTCGCTGCTTCATCTTGCATATGCGTAACTGTTTTTCCCATTTCACCTTGTAGCTGAGTTAGCCAAGCTTCTAAAATAAGTTTAAAATGTTTCAATTGCTTAGGGTTCATGTACTCCTCGCCTTTTGCCTCTTTATAAGGCTCAAGCCCAGCAATTGAAAGCAGGCTAAGAGAAGATGTATTTACTTTTTGTTCCTTTTTCACTGCAATCCCCTTAAGTAAAGATTATTTGAAAGCGCTAAACTATAGCAATAATTCAGCCTTTGGCAAATTTTTTTTATCATTTTTATAATTAAAAAATAAAAAAATAGTACAACTATATGTTATTAATAAAGATAATTAATTATTCCACTTTTTTAATCCATTTTCAGGGCATTTAGCTACTAAATCGTACAATTTGTCGTTATCGGGGAAAATAAGTTCAGGACTGATATCAAATAGTGGATAGAGTACAAATTCTCTATTTTTCATATGATAATGAGGGATAGTAAGTCTTTCATTATTAATGACTAAGTCATCATAAAGTAAAATATCTAAATCTAGGGTTCTAGCACCCCAACGATTATCTTTGCGTACGCGTCCTTGTGCTTTTTCAATTGCTTGTAGTTCATCAAGCAATGCTATAGGTGATAAGCTTGTCGTCAGTTTAATTACTGCATTAAGATAATCATTTTGATCTTGTGGCCCTAAGGGCTTACTTCGGTAAAATGGTGAAATATCTACCACTTTTGTGCTAGGCAAACAGCGTAATGATTCAATAGCACGATTAGCTTGTGCAAACGGATCTTCAAGGTTGCTCCCTAAAGCAACATAACAAATTGACATAATTAGACTTATTTTTTGTGATATTAAATATAATTGAATGGCAATATCTTAGCACATAAAACAATTGCCAAGAATGATTATATAAATAGATTCATGCTTATGACTTTGTGTTATAAAAATATAACCATATAATCTTTAACTTTTTATCTATTTTTCATTATGTTACCTATGGTAAAGCAAATTATTTTATTAAATGGTTATTTTTATTAGTTATTGTATTTATTGAGAATATAAAATGAATTCAGGTCAACAATTAAGTTTTTTAATAAAAAATACTTCAATAATCAGTGATCCTCAAGTTATTGATTGTGCTATCAAGGGGATAACCGATTATTTTGCCTGTAGTTTACAAGCTTGTCAGGAAGATGATGTTCATAAATTACTAGCATGGATAGCAGATGAGGGTGGAAATACTAGAGCTTTGCTGATTGGTCAAAAAAAGTTAGCTACGGCAAGGCAAGCAGCACTTTTTAATGGCTTCCAAGCGCATTGTTTAGATTATGATGATGTACATTCAGATGTTAGAGGTCACCCCTCAGCCGTTATTTTATCCGCTCTTATTGCTAGTGTTCGATTAGATAGTATTGAACAAAAGGTTGATAGTCGGCGTTTTTTAACGGCTTATGTTATTGGTATCGAAGTGATGGCTTTGTTGGGTAAAAGTGTTAATCCACAGCATTATGAAAAAGGTTGGCATGCAACTATTACTTTGGGTGGAATTGCTGCCACTGCTGCTATTTGTTATCTCTATGATGAACCTTTTTTATCACAGGCATTAACATTAGCAGCTACACAAGCATCAGGAATGCGTTTGTTAATGGGTACTCCGATCAAATTTTTACATGCAGGACTAGCAGCACAGCATGCTGTACAATCCGTTGAATGGTTAAGAGTTGGTATACATGCCGATCAGGATTTTTTAGATGATAAATTAGGTTTTTTGGCTATTTATGGGCAAGGTAATACACATTTTGATTTAAGTCATTGGGGTAAAACTTGGAAGATTGTGGATCCCGGATTATGGTTTAAAAATTATTCTTATTGTTCAGCTGCTGCTTATATTGCTGATGCGGGTCAATTACTTTACCAAAATCTTAGCTTTGAATTTGATAATATTAATAATATTGTTATTTATTTTGCACCGCCAAATAGTGATGCTGCACTGATATATAAAACCCCTTCATTGGCGCAGCAAGGACGTTTTTCGGCTGAATATGTTTTAGCATTAACTCTTTTAGGATTGCCACTTAGTTTTGAGCAGTTTTCATCACAACCTATTTCAAATGCAATAAAACAATTAATGCAGAAGATGAAACGAAGTTATCAAACGCAACTTACGCCACATCCAGAAGCTTATAATGGGCGTTATGTGATTATTGATATTTTTCTTAAAAATGGTAAAAAGATAAGTCAACGTATTGATATTCCCAAAGGTTCTCCTAAAAACCCATATAGCCAAACTGAAATGTCGTTAAAATTGCATTCAGCGATTAAAGATCAAACTAAAGCAGAGCAATTATTAACAGACATTCATAAACTAGCAAAAGGTTTAGATTTTCGTCAATTTCTATTATCTTATTTATTTACTCTTTAAATATTAAATTATTATCATTAGTTAGTATAGTTTTTAACTAAATTTCAAAATCAATTTCGTCAGTTAGCTGGCGTAAAAATCGTTGCGTAATTTCATTTTGAGGATTATCGATGACTGATTTTGCTGATCCCTCTTCGATAATCATTCCTTCAGCCATAAAGATAATTCTATCTGCAACGTACTTAGCAAACTCCATTTCATGCGTTACTATAATCATAGTAATACGTTCTTTTGCTAGCTGTAGCATGACTTGCAATACTTCGTGTACTCGCTCAGGATCGAGTGCAGAAGTCGGTTCATCAAATAATAATACATTTGGTTTAACAGCTAAAGCTCTTGCAATTGCAACACGTTGTTGTTGACCACCCGATAAAGTGATGGGATATTGTGTTGCGTATGGCAACATACCGACTCGTTCTAATAATGATAATCCTTGTTGTTTTGCTTTGTTTTTATCCATTTTTTGACCAACAATTAATGGATAAGTTATATTTTCTAATGCTGTTTTATTTTTAAATAAATTATAGTGTTGAAAAACCATAGCGGACTGTTTTCGTAAGTTGCTTTCTTCTTTAATACTATAATGCTTACTATTAAGTGATACAGTTCCTATTTTGATAGTGCCTGTATTTGGTTTTTCTAGTAAATTTAAACAACGTAACAGAGTTGATTTTCCTGAGCCTGATGGGCCAATAATGGCAACAACTTCACCTTGTTTTATATTTAAGTTGATGTCTTTTAATACTTCATTATTTGCAAAACGTTTAGATAAATGCGAAACAGAAATCATAACCTTACTCCTTAACGATGATAAGGTATACTGAGCTTTTGCTCTAATTGTTTTTGTATCCAAGAATAGGCAACAACAGTTAGCCAGTAAACAATACCTACAGCTAGATAGGTTTCGAAGTAGAGGAATGAGTTAGCAGTTAACATTTTCCCCGATGCTAATAGTTCTTGCACGCCAACAAAAAAGGCAACAGACGAATCTTTAAGTAATGAAATGAACATATTACCGGCGTTTGGTAGGGCATTGACCATAGCTTGTGGTAGTATAATACCCCGATAAACTTGTATTTTACTTAAACCAACGGTTATTCCTGCCTCTTTCTGCCCCTGATCAACGGACTTTAAACTTGCTCGGAAAATTTCAGCTAAATAGGACGAATATTTTAAACTGAAGCAGATAATGGCTGCTGTTGTAGCGCCCATTTGTTTTAAAACAGGAAAAATTTGTGGTAATCCATAATAAATAATAAACAGTAAAACAACAGAAGGTATTCCTCGAAACAGTGAAATAAACAGTGCAAAAAACGAATCGATAATGATTATTTTATTGCTACGTAATAGTGCAATCGCAAGTCCAAATATAATGGCAAACATAATCGATATGATGGTAATAAAAAGTGTAACAGGCAGATAAGGTAATATCTGCGGAAATACACTTAAAAAATAGTTTACATTAAAATTCATAGGGTAATATCTTCACCAAAATATTTAATTGCAAGGTTTTTCAATGTGCCATTGGTGCGTAACTTTTCGATGGCTTGATTGAATTTTTCACGTAGTGCTTGGCCTTTTTCATCTTTACTAAATGGAAAAGCAACGTGCTCAATAGTAATTGGCTCACCCACTAATTTAAACGGTAGGTTTTTACGCTTAATTTCAGCCAGTAATATTGGCTTAGAATTGACATAACCATCAACTCGTCGATACTCAGTGTCATACATTGCACCATCTCGTGTTTCATAGGTCTTGATTGTTATTTCGTTGCTAGGAAAGGCTTTTTTTAGATTGTTTATATGATTTGAGCCTAGCACACCAGCAATGGTTTTACCTTTAAAATCAGATAATTGATTGATATCGTTGTTATCTTTGTGGGTAACAATTTGGCTACCGTAAAGGCTATAGGTATTGGAAAAATCATATTTGGCTTGACGAGCATCTGTAACCGCAACTGCATTGGCAATAGTATCTAAACGCCCTGAATCAAATTGCCCCATTAAACCACCAAATTCAGCAATGATCCATTCGACTTTATAGCCTAATTCGTTAGCAATTGCTTCAGTAACTTCAACATCAAATCCGACTAAATTGCCATCTTGTTTATAACCGTTTGGATAGCTTTGTCCTGTCGAGCCCACTTTAATGACATTTTGCTCTGTTACTTGATGATTGGATTTATTATCACAACCAATTAAGGCTAGGCTAGTTAATAATAGAGCGGACAGTAACTTGCTTATTTTTTTCATAGTTTATTACTCCTTTTTTTCCATTCGGTATAGTTTTTATGATTTAAGATTTTTTCAAAATAAAGGGTGGTATGATCGGGTGTTAAATTAGCTTGCCCTATTTTTTTATAGCCTCTATTAATATAAGTTTGGGCAAGCCATGGATGATTTGCAGCAGTGCCTAACGTGACAGCAGGTAATTTTAGTTGGTTAATTAGAATTTGCTGTTCAACAAAATCCCATAATGCATTACCATAACCTTTGCCTTTATATTGTGGCGCTGTTGCAAACCAACCTAAATGCGGTAACCCATAAGGTCCTGGGTTATTACCCCATGGAAAGCGAATACTTAAGGTTGATAGTAGATCACCTTCTTTTTCAAATAGATACACGGCATTGGAATTAATATGGTCAGCAATTTGCGATTGCGTGACTGTTGCTGCGACAAAATGGATGCCTAATTGAGTGGTGGATTGATAAGCATTATGCAATAGCGCCTGATAAGCAGGAATGTCTTTATGAGTGATTAAGCGAAAGCTCATGCTAATACTCCACACTGTTCAGCATATTGAATAACTTGTGCTACTTTTTCAGGTGCAGAGCCAATATAGCTAATTGGATCTAACCAAGCATTAAGTTCGGATTCGGTGAATTCTTTATTTAAACGTGGATCTTCTAATAATATATCTTTAAATGGTCGATTTTGTTCAAATGCTTTCATGGCGCTTTGGTAAACTAAATTATGTGCAGTTTGTTTGCCTAATCGTTTGCCGATTTCAAACATCACTTTTTCAGATAGTAGTAAACCATTTTGTAGTGATAAATTGATCAACATTTTTTCTGCATTGATTTTAAGTCCTTTAAGTACGGCAAGGGCTGTCTGTAATTGTGCTGAAATATAAAGGTTAATTTCTGGTAGTGCGATCCATTCGGCTCGCCAACTCATGGCATCGCGTTCATGTTCAACTTTCATTGATTCGTGAATTAATGCGACACTTTTTAAAAGTGGAGCTGTCAAACTGGCTAAACCTTCTAATGCCGCTGGGTTGCGTTTATGCGGCATGGTAGTTGAACCTATTTTTCCTTCCGAGAACGGTTCTTCAACTTCGTTAATTTCGGTACGCATTAAGTTGTAAAATTCATTGCCCATTTTACCTAATGTGCCACTAATTAGCGCAATGACTGATGCATATTCAGAAAAACGGTCACGAGCTGCTTGCCAACCGATATTAGGGGTATTTAGTCCCAGTATTGTTAAAGCACGCGTTTCAACTTGTGGTCCTAACTTGCCCATTGAGGCATAAGTACAAATTGCACCACTAATATTACCGACTAATACTCGCTGTTTGATTTCACTTAAACGTTGTAAGTGCCGAATAAATTCATCTAACCATACGGCAAGTTTAAAACCAAAGGTTGTGGGGAGTGCTTGCATGCCATGGGTTCGTCCAACCATGGGTAAATACTGATACTTTTTAGCTAAACGTTTTAGTTCTAGTGCCACTAGTTTGCTATCGCGTTCAATTACAGTAAAAGATTGTTTTAATTGTAAAACAGTTGCAGTATCGACGATATCTTGTGTGGTTGCGCCGTAATGAATATATTGACCCGCATCACCGACTTGTTTTTGCAGTGCATTAATTGTTGACATTAACGAATGTTTGGCTTTAGCTGCTTCTTCGGCAATTTGTTCAATTGATAATTTAGATGCATCGGCTTTGGATATGATTGAATTGGCTGCTTCAATTGGAATAACGCCTAACTCGCCTTCCGCTTTAGCTAAAGCAACTTCGACATCCACCTGTTTTTGCAAGCGATTTGTCTCTGACCAAATTGCTCTCATTTCGTTAGTACCAAAGTTATTGCCCAAAATTAAAAAATCTAAAATATGTGACGCCACCAAACTATCCTCAATAATTGTTACTATCTTACTCAATAATTATTAGTAATTATTGGAGTATCGTCTAATAATCTGTTTTTCTATTGATATAACCAAATGGAATAAAATACTAATAAAAAGGAGGAGGTGTAAGTAATCATTAGAATAATTTTTGATTAATAAGGATATGTATGCCAAATCTAAACCTGTTTTTTATAGTAAAAAACATATTAATTTAAAGGGGGAAGTAAATAGAAACACCCTTTATTTGAGCGTTTCTATTGTTATGACTGTTTATTATTAAAATTTCTATAGTACTTCAACAATTGATTCGCAAAGTCTGGACATGTTATCTAATGTCATACCAGCCACGTTGATACGTCCTGAGTTTACGATGTAAATGCCATAATCATTACGTAATTTTAGTACTTGTTCTTCGTTCAAACCACTGAACGAAAACATGCCATTTTGTTTGGCAATAAAACTAAAATCTTGATTTGCACCTTTGTCTTGTAAGGTTTTTACAAATAGTTGTCGCATGCGGTGAATGCGTTGACGCATACTTGTTAATTCATCGATCCACTCTTCTTTTAATTCTTCATTGTTTAATATATAAGAGACGATTTTAGCGCCATGGGCAGGAGGGTTTGAGTAATTAGCTCGAATAATTGTTTTGACTTGACTAAAGGCTCGATCGGCAATTTCAGCATTTGCCGCAATTAATGTAAATGCTCCCACTCGTTCGTTATATAAACCAAAATTTTTAGAATATGAACTTGCAATAAGTAGTTCTGGATGATTATTGGCAAATAACCGTAACCCATAAACGTCTTCTTCTATACCTTGTCCAAAGCCTTGATAAGCTAAATCAAACAGTGGTAACCAACCATTTTTTAAGGCAAGATTCGATATAGCTTGCCATTGTTCTGGGGTTGGATCGATACCCGTTGGGTTATGACAGCATCCATGGAATAATACCGCTTCGCCAGCAGTAACTTGGTTTAAGCTACTCATCATGGCATCAAAATCAAGAGTGTACGTTTGTGCACTGTAATAATGGTATTCGCGTACTTCAAGGCCTGCCATTTGGAATACACTACGATGATTTGGCCAAGTTGGATTACTAACCCAAACTCGTTTTATTTTGGTTCGACGAGCTAAAAAGTCTGCCATAATGCGTAAAGCCCCTGTTCCTCCAGGTGCTTGTGCAGTTCTTGCTCGTTCATTTTCACTACCAAAAAGCAAAGTTTGCGTTGCAATATTGAAGGATTTGAGACCGTCAATAGGAAAGTAACTTTTTGTGGTTTCGTCATTTAGTAACAAATGCCCTGCTTTTCTGACACTTTCTAAAATAGGGGTTTTGGTCGTTTCATCTTTATAAATACCGACACTTAAATTAATTTTATTGGTGCGTTCATCTTTATTATAAAGGTCTGCTAGCCCTAAAATGGGATCGGCTGGTGCCGCTGTCAAATTTTCAAACATAATCCACCTATTTAATTGATTATTATTACTGCATTATATACACATTATTTTGTAAGTTACAATTTCAAATAGGTATACGATAAAATAGATTTTTGTAAACATTTTTAACGTTCTTATAGTTACTGAAAAACTGTAAGTTGATTAAAAAATGAAATCAAATCATTAGTTAATGTCGTTAGTTCTCCTGTTATTAAGTCCTCTTTTACTATTTCGCCCGTTAAATTGTTTAATGAAATTATTTTTGTGCTGTCATCCGTCGTAGCTATAAAAATGGTTGGTGTTCGTTTTAATCTTTTTTGTTGGGATAAATGAGCTATTAAATTTTGTTCTAAAGTTGAAAAGTCATCATCGTTCCATGCTTGAATTAAGGTTAAATCTGTGTCGGTAAATTTAGCCGTCATATTACCAGCATATTGTGTACCATAAAAAATGTGAGCAGAGGGATGTAAAATGATACCAATAACTTGTTCAACAATCGATAGATCTCTTGGCGGCTCTAATAAGAATGGATGCCAAAATACCGTGAGATGGTCAGTTTTTAAAATACAAGGCGAGGGGATGGCATGTAGTTCTTCGCTTTGTGGTGCGTATTTGAATTGCTCAATCCAACGAGTAGTAAAATTAAGTAAGGCAATTTTATTGGCAGAGTTCATAAACAGATATATCTCATATTTAAATTATAATGTTATTTTATCTTAATTATACTGATTAAGTTTTGTTATGCATAATTGCATCAGTGTTTTATTTTTAGTTAATGGGATAATTAGTAAGAAAAAATTTTGTAAAAAAGTTTCAGGTAACTATGTGTTTCAGTAAAAAATTTAAGCAAATTAAATAAGTTATTTATTGTGTGGTTAAAGCAAGTTGAATATAACTAAAAATGAATTCTTAACTGTTTGTAAAATAGCCAGTTTAATTTGCTTGCTATCCTTGACTGAAACGTTAATAATAGTGGCGGATAATTTTATCCTTGTAATGCAGCAATGGCGTTAGACATTACAGTTTTTCAAAATAAAATAGCGTAAGTAGAATCATTATAATTAGATAATATGTTTATTTTAAACAATTGCATAAAGATTTAGTTTATTTGCTAAAGCCATTAAGAAACATAGGCTTGCAAATTAGCCGTATTAATAGTGTCAATAAATTATACAATTAGGTTTTTTTAATATTTAGTGCTTTTTAATTTAGCATGTTACTTAATGTATGATATTGATGTTGTGTAAGCGGTATCAGGTTCACATAAAATAATAACAAAAATAACATAAATAAAATAATGAATGCTGTATACCAATATTTAGTTAAGTACCATTATTCATCATTGTTAAAATAATCACTTATCAATAATAAGATTCTACCTACTGTTAATTAAGATTAATCAAGAGTGTAGAATAATGAAAAGAATGCTAATCAATGCAACCCAGCAAGAAGAGCTGCGAGTTGCGCTTGTTGATGGTCAACGATTGTATGATTTAGATATCGAAAGCCTTGGACATGAACAAAAAAAAGCGAATATTTATAAAGGTAAAATCACTAAAATCAATCCAAGTTTAGAAGCCGCTTTTGTTTCGTATGGTGGTGAGCGTGATGGTTTTTTACCTTTAAAAGAGATTGCTGAAAGCTATTTCCCATCTAATATTTCTGGTCGTCGTAGTATTAAACATCTGCAGGAAGGTCAAGAAGTCCTTATCCAAATTGAAAAAGAGATTCGTGGCAAAAAAGGTGCGGCTTTAACCACCTATATTAGTTTAGCTGGTAGCTATTTGGTGTTGATGCCTAATGATCCTCGTGCTGGCGGTGTTTCGCGCCGTATAGAAGGTGAAGAAAGAGCAGATCTTAAGCGTATTATTGATGCAATTGAAAAGCCAAGAGGCATGGGTGTTATAGCTCGAACGGCGGGTGTTGGTAAAAGCCAGGAGGAGTTGCAACAAGATTTAGATGCATTAGTTAACTATTGGACAGCAATTCAAAACGAAGCCAAAAAACATCCTGCACCAAGCTTGATTCATAAAGAAAGTGATATCATTACTCGTGCGTTTCGTGATTATTTGCGTGATGATGTTGGTGATATTTTAATTGATAATCCTAAAGTACTTGAGATTGCTAAAAAACGTTTAGCTGATTTGGGACGTGTTGAGTATATTAGTCGCTTAAAGCTTTATGAGGGTGATGTGCCATTATTTAATCATTTCCAAATTGAGGGGCAGATTGAATCGGCATTCCAGCGAGAAGTTCGCTTACCTTCTGGTGGTTCAATCGTTATTGATGCTACAGAAGCGCTTACAGCAATTGATATTAACTCGGCTAAATCCATTCGTGGTAGTGATATTGAAGAAACAGCATTTAATACTAACCTTGAAGCAGCCGAAGAAATAGCTCGTCAACTACGCTTACGTGATTTAGGTGGTTTGATTGTTATCGATTTTATTGATATGACACCAGTCCGTAATCAGCGTGAGGTAGAAAATCGCTTAAAAGAAGCGATGAAAACCGATCGTGCACGAATTCAAACTACGCGAATTTCACGCTTTGGTTTACTTGAAATGTCGCGCCAACGTTTAAGTCCTTCATTACGTGAAGCAACGCATCATATTTGTCCTCGTTGTCAAGGTACAGGTACAGTTCGGGACAATAACTCATTGTCTTTATCTATTCTTCGATTGATTCAAGAAGAAGCAATGAAAGATAATACAGTACAAATCGATGTTATTGTTCCTGTGCCAATAGCAAGCTACTTACTCAACGAAAAACGTCGTGCTATCACCAATATTGAAAGTATGCATCCTGATGTCAAAATTGTGATTGCTGGCGATGAAGAGATGGAAACCCCATTGTATAAGGTGATTCGTAAGCGTAGAGGCGAAGAAACAGATGTACTGAGTTATAATCTTCCAAAATTGATTCGTGAACTTGAGGAAGAGGAAGAAGAGCAACAAGCTGTTGAAGTTATTGTTGAACAAGCTGTATTATCAGGCCCTAAAGTTGAAGCATGTGTAGCACCAAAAGAAAAGGTAGAGTCAAAAACTAAAAAATCAGGCGGTCTGTTTAGTGGGTTATTTGGTAAATTACGTAAACTGTTTGTTACTGAAAAAGTAGAACCTCAGCCAGAAGTTAAAACAAGACCAACTAAAAGACGGGATAATCAACGTTCAAACAATCGACGTCAACGTAATCACCGAAACAACAATGCTGCTAATAATGGTAATTTTGTTGCAGCAGGTAATATTGACGAGGTTAAAGAATCAAGTCGAAATAATAATCGCAGAGCTAAACAAAATAGTAATTCAAATACTAATTTAGCAAACTCTGAGAATAATTTTAAGGCAGATAAAGTTGTCGAGGAAGTAGTACAACCCAAACTGCGTGAGGCTAAGCCAAGACGTCAACAACGAGCATTAACTAAAAGTGTTCGTGTGAAAAATAGTAATGCTACTGCCACGGTGCAGACTGAACAAGAACGGGTAATTATTCCTTCTTTACTATTGCCTGTTATTGTCTCAGAATCGGCTGAGGGCAATATTGTATCGGAAATTCAACCGAAACGTCAGCGCCGTACTTCAAGACATTTACGAATGAATGGCCAACGTAATAAACGCCGTGTTCGTAATGTAGAATTAAAACAGTCTCCAGTACCATTACCGTTTGCAGCAGCATCATTGGAATTAGCTTTAGGTCGTGTTGTTGTTGATTACAGTCAAATAGCTAATTATGAACCACATAATGTGGTACCTGTCATTCCATCGCTTTTACTCCCTGTTATTGTTAAAAATGAGGAAGATGTAAATAGTACTGCTAGTGTTAATGAGGTATCAAAAGCTCCCTTATTTGTAAGTGCTCATGAGAATTTTACCGTTAATGAGAAAAATGATAGTGATCTTGTAATTAATGATTCACACTCAATAGGTTATTCTTCATCAGCAATGACTAAAGCACCTGCACCAGAATATGTGACTTATGATGTTGAAATAAAATCGCGTGAAGAATCAGATTATCATTTTGAAGGTAAAGGTAATGCTGGCGGTTTAAGTGCTCAGGATCATGCTTATGCTGCAGCAAGTAAACCAGTAATACTGGATAATCAATAAATAGATTAATACACGGTGGCGTGGTTATGTCGCCGTGTTTTAATTAATTATAATAGCGATAAAGATAAATAATGATTATCTATATTTTTAAGAAAATAGTAACGTTTTTGTTTATTATCTGCGTATTAGCTCAGATTAGTTTTTGTTTAGTTTATTTTAGCCCTCACTCAACATTTAACATTAATAATTTAAGTTTTTTGGATGCATACAGTGATTTTTTTAAACAGTTGCTGCAAGGTCAATTCAGATTGTTAACTGGAGAAACGGTGCCGTTTCTTCATACATTATTGGCTACATTTGAACTGTGTATTCTCGCTTTATTCGTTGCTTTACTGATTGGATTACCATTGGGAATTTTTCTTGGGCTTAGTAATATTAATTGGTTAAATGATATTATCCGTTTAGGATCTTTATTATTGTATTCTTGTCCTATAGTTATGGTTGTTATTATTGTTATGTATTGGTTATCGCCAACTTGGTCGATAACGATGAATTTTAATGTATCGCCATCAGTAGCTGGAACTTCTTTATTGGATCTTTTAATTTCATCAAAAACAGATAAATGGCATATGATATTTGATCAACTTCACTATTTGTTTTTGCCGATCATTATTTTAGCTATTCAACCAAGCATTATGACTATTCAACTTGTTAGCCAGAATGTAAGAAATACATCACGACAGAATTTTATTAAAATGGCGATTATTCGTGAGCGGTCACCATTTAAAATTTTACGCCGTCATTTATTACCTAATTCCATTCCTGCGACTATTCCACAGCTAACTTATAATACGACAACACTATTGTTTTCAACTATGGTAATTGAAATTTTATTTAATCGAGTAGGATTAGGACAATGGGTGATGCTTGCTTATCATCATCATAATTATTTTGTTATTTCTATTGCCATTTTAGCCTGTGGCACTGTCATCAGTTTGTTAACGTTATTGGGCGAAATTTCGGCGGTAGTTATTTATCCTTTACGTCATAAGGAACATTATGTCTAGGCAAGCAAGATTGCTTAAAAATGTTAATTTAAGCTTTAATCGGTTGCATAGCAATCTTTACTTAATTGTTGGCTTTTATGGCATATTAGCGATCTCATTTGTGGCATTATCAACCAAATGGTTTTTTCATGCTCATTTAACCCCTATTTACCCAACTTCATTACCACCTGCTTGGTGGTCTAATGGTGATATTAATCATATATTAGGTACAAATGCTAAAGGACAAGATATTTTTGATTATTTGTTAATTGGTTATCGTTCAACTATGTCAATGACATTAAAGGCGGTTTTTTATGTGGCTGTCATTGGTGGGTTAATTAATTACTTAATGTTTTTTATATCATTTATACGCCCTTTTATATTATTTGTTTTTAAATTTTGTATGGTAGTACCACCGTTACTTGGTGTGATTGTGATTAGCTTATTATTAGAAGATGACATTACTAATGTTTTATTGGTAATAGGGTTATCTTATACGCCACGCTTTATTTATAATATTCATCAGCGTGCCATCAATGAATGGAATAAAACGTATATTACGGCCTATAGACTTGATGGATTATCTTCCTTTACAATTTTTAATCATTATATTTTACCTAATATTTTACCTATTTATTTGACTGAAATTGTTTCGCTATTTGGTTCAATTATTTTAACTATTACTACCATAACTTTTTTAGGTTTTGCCAATGATGTTTCTCGACCAGATTTAGGTATGATGATGTTTCAGATGAAAGATATCATTGCAACTAATTATTTAGCCTTTTTATCTCCGGGAATTGCGGTTTCTGCTACAATTATTTTGGTTTATTTATTCAATTTTGGATTATATGGCCGTCGAGCAGGAACTTAATTATGGCATTATTAGATATTCGGAATTTAACCATTGAGTTTATTACGCCAGATGGTTTTTTGCGCGCAATTGATCGTGTAAATTTAAAGTTGTCAGAAGGTGAAATTCGAGGTTTAGTTGGTGAGTCAGGATCTGGAAAAAGCCTTATCGCTAAAGCTATTTTAGGCGTAACTAATCATAATTGGAAGATTTCAGCTGATCGATTTTATTTTAATGGCATTGATTTACTTAAACTTACTCCTAGACAGCGCCGAAAAGTCATTAGTGCCAATATATCGATGATATTCCAAGAACCACAATCTTGCTTAGATCCTTCCATGAAAGTAGGACAACAATTAATTAGTGCAATTCCAAGAAGGACATTTAAGGGGCATTGGTGGCAAAGGTTATTTTGGCGTAAACATCGAGCGATTGAGTTATTGCATCGGGTAGGAATTAAGAATCATAAGGAGATATTAAAATCTTATCCGTTTGAATTGACTGAAGGTGAATGTCAAAAAGTCATGATTGCAATTGCGTTAGCTAATCAGCCTAAGCTACTTATTGCTGATGAGCCGACAAATGCGATGGAAGCAACTACTGAAGCACAAATTTTTAGGTTGCTAGCTAGTATGAATCAAAATGTGGGTACCACTATCTTATTTATTAGTCATGATCTGCAAATGGTTACCAGATGGACTGATCGTATCAATGTTTTATATTGTGGACAGACAGTTGAAGTTGCTGATAGTAAAGATTTAATTAAATTGCCTTATCATCCTTATACTCAGGCGCTAATTTATGCAATTCCTGATTTTGGTAAAGCGATGCCGCATAAAAGTCCTTTAAATACTTTGCCTGGAGTGATCCCATCATTAGAACACCTACCAATAGGTTGTCGATTAGGGCCTCGTTGTCCATATGCTCAGAAAAAATGTATTTTGGTGCCAGAATTGATACCGATAAAAGATCATTTCGTAGCCTGTCATTTTCCGTTAAATACTGATGAGTAGCCATAAATAATAGGAATATACGATGAATCCAATATTAAGAGTGCGTAACTTATCTAAGCAATTTAAAATTCCTAAAGGATTTCTGGGACATTTATACATTAATGCGGTGAAGCCATTATCGTTTTCTCTTAATGAAGGTAAAACACTTGCAATTATCGGGCAAAATGGTTCTGGCAAATCGACACTTGCAAAAATGTTAGTTGGTATGATAAAGCCCGATAGTGGAGATATCTGGATTGATGGTAATAAAGTTCAATACGGCGATTATAGCTATCGTTGTCAACTAATTCGTATGATATTTCAGCATGTAGAAAGTTCATTTGATCCAAGATTACGTATTGGGCAATTGCTTGAAATACCATTAAAGTGTAATGCTAATTATGATGCTCATGAACGTGAAAAGTTAATTAGAGATGTATTGAAGCAAGTTGGATTGTTACCTGAACATGCCTCTTATTATCCTTCAGTGATGGCTGCGGGGCAAAAACAGCGTGTGGCATTAGCTCGAGCATTGATTTTAAAACCCAAAGTAATAATTTTAGATGAAGCATTAGCTGCACTTGATATTTCGATGCGTTCGCAAATTGTTAATTTAATGCTGACGTTACAAGCTGAACAAAATATCTCTTATGTATATGTTACCCAAGATATTGGAATGATGAAACATATCAGCGATGAAATTTTAGTTATGCATAATGGCGAATTGGTTGAATATGGTAATACCGCTGAAGTATTAGCTTCACCGCTGAGTGATATTACCCAAAAATTAATCAATAGCTATTTTGGTGAAGCGCTTACCGCAGATACTTGGCGTACCGATACTCGTACTTTTTAATCAACAATTCTATTCGAGTTATTTTGATTTTTGCATGAAGCAATACACATTTCTTTAGAATGTTCGTCAATTTGTAATTTGATTATTTTGATTATTTTGTTAGATAAAAAATCTCGACAAATAAATTAAAAGATACTATATTTAGCTATACGGATTTCTAGACGTCTATTTGATGTTTAAAAATGACTTACCGATTTAGGAGTTTTTGTTATGCCTATTTGTATTCCTGACTCATTACCTGCGGGTGATGTATTACGTAATGAGAATGTATTTGTTATGACTTCATCTCGTGCTAATACCCAAGAAATTCGACCTCTTAAGCTTCTTTTTTTAAATTTAATGCCTAAAAAAATCGAAACAGAAAACCAATTTTTACGCTTACTTTCTAATTCGTCTTTACAAGTTGATATTCAGTTATTACGTATTGATCAGCGAGAGTCTAAAAATACGCCTATTGAACATTTAAATAGTTTTTATTGTGATTTTGATGATATTTGTGAGCAAAATTTTGATGGGTTAATTATAACAGGTGCCCCACTAGGGAAAGTGGCTTTTTCCGATGTTGTGTATTGGTCTAAGTTAGCTGAAATTATTACTTGGGCAAAGGATCATGTTACTTCAACTATGTTTGTTTGTTGGGGTGTTCAAGCTGCTTTGAATGTCTTATATGATTTACCAAAATTTACTCGCACGCAAAAGTTATCGGGTGTTTTTCAGCATCATATTGTGCAATCTAATGCGATTTTAACACGCGGTTTTGATGATACCTTTTGGGCTCCCCATTCTCGTTATGCTGATTTTCCAATTGATAAAATAAAAACATATACCGATTTAACTATTTTAGCTGAGTCTGATATTACTGGTCCTTATTTAATGGCTACAGCTGATAAGCGGATGGTATTTGTAACAGGTCATCCTGAATATGATTCTTCAACGTTGGCAAATGAATATTATCGAGACTTAAATGCAGGCATTCATCCTGATATGCCATATAACTATTTTCCTGATAATAATCCTCATTTAACACCAAAAGCCACATGGCGTAGCCACGCTTACCTATTATTCAGTAACTGGCTCAACTATTATGTTTACCAGTTAACTCCATTTGATTTAACTACTCGAAATTTAACGATTGATGACTAATAAAGGTTAGCCGCATCTTATAATCAAATTTTGTTAGGTTGTTGCTAGATTTATTTAACAATAACCTATTTAAATTGGATCTTACAATGCCAAATATTAAATAATAATTGGTTAAACTTGTGAAATATGATCTGAATGTAATTTTAGTTATATAACTAGACTTGTAACCAAAATGTTACAGGACCATCATTAATCAATGATACTTGCATATCGGCTGCAAATTGGCCAGTTTGAGTTGTTATTTTTTGTTGGCATTGTTCTACAAAAAACTGGTAAAGCCTATTTGCTTCATCGGGTTTAGCGCCTTTTGTAAAGCTTGGTCGCATTCCTTTTTTAGTGTCTGCAGCTAGGGTAAATTGAGAAACAACTAATACTTCGCCATTAGCTTGGTTAACATTTAAATTCATTTTTCCTCCATTATCGCTGAAAATACGATAACCTAAAACTTTGTCACATAAACGAATTGCTTTTTGTTCGTCATCGTCTTGCTCAATTCCGAGTAAAATCAGTAATCCCTGATTAATTTGTCCAATGATATTATTGTCTACTGTCACACTAGCTTTTTTTACTCGTTGGATTAAGGCGATCATAATTTAATTACTCTGGTAAAGAAGGGTTGTTAACAATATGTTTTTTTTGTCGGTTATAGTCAGTTAAGGTTGCTGCAAATTCGGCCCCAAACAAGACAATGCACCAAGAAAAATAGATCCAAACTAACATAATGGGGATTGATGATACTACTCCGTAAATGAGTTGATATGTTGGAAACGAAGTAACATATAGTGCAAATGCGCGTTTACCTATTTCAAATAATGCTGCAGCGACAAACGCTCCAATCATCGATTCTTTTAAAGGTACAGACTCTGTCGGGATAATGCTATAAAGTAGCCAAAATCCAACTACAGAAATAATAAACGGTAAGCAATTAAGTAGTATATTACCCGTTGTTGCTGTAGATAGCCATTTCAATGAAAAAATATAAGAGCTAACCGCTATACTAGAGCCGATTAAAATTGGGCCTAAGGTTAGTATTGTCCAATACATGGTTAGATTGTATATAAAGGAACGTTTGCGTTTAGTTTGCCAAATATGATTAAGTGCTGTATTAATTGAGTTGATAAGCAACAGTGATGTGACAATCAGACCAATTATACCAACAAAGGTCATTTTTTTTGTATTGGAGATGAATTGTTCTAAATAATTTTGAATGGTGTCACTCGCCGTTGGAACAAGATTGTTATAGATTAATTGTTTCAATAAATGGCTAATTTCATCAAACATAGGAAAAGCTGAGAGTAAAGAAAAAATAACGGTAATAAGTGGAACTAGTGCTAGGATGGTGGTATAAGCGAGTCCCGCAGAAGAAGTTGTTAGTCGGTCATGGTTGATACGATTCCATAACATTTTCATAAAAATCTGTATTTGCGTCATTGATCTCATCGGCTTTTTATATTCTAGTTAGAAATAACACAGTTATTAATCCCATTACTATTTAATAAGTTTAATGTGATATCGGCTTCTTTTTTACTGGTATAAGGTCCTACTGTGACTCGGTATAATTGGCCTGAAGAAATATTGCCACTAACCCCCGTCATTGCGAGCTTAGCTTTTAGTTTATCAGCATTAGATTTATCTTTAAATGCACCACATTGTAATAGCCATTTGTTTGTAATAACTTGTGTTGGCTGTGATTGTGACGTTACATTTGATGTTTGGTTTTTCGTTGTTGCTTCTTTTTGAGAAGGCGTTACAGTGCGTGCATTATTGACAAAGCTATTTAAGATTTGCTCTCTTTCACTAGCAATTGAACTTGATGTTGAGCCATAATTAGCATTAGGGGCTTCTAATTCTTTAAGGTATGTCCAACGCTCTTGAGGTTGTTCAGGTAAAGTTATTGAAGGAGGTTGAGTTTTTGCTTTTGGTGGTTCAACGGATTTTTTAGGTGTATTATTTGCAACAAAATAGAGAATAGCAGAAAATAAAATAATAATTATAATAGCCAAAAATATCATAAAATTAGGCTTACTTCGTGACTTATTTTTTTTTGATTGGCTCTTTTTTCTGACATAATCACGCTGAACCACAATAAACTCTCTTTTTAATAATATTGTATAAAATAAAACTAGTATATAAATAAAAAAAGTGGCTTACACCACTTTTTTCGTATTTCTTTAACTATGTTAGTCAAAAAATTAATGTATTAAGCCAACGCTTTAATTTGTTTGATTAGATTTGCTTTATGACGTGCAGCTTTATTTTTGTGAATTAAGCCACGAGCCGCTTGACGGTCAACAACTGCTTGCATGTCTTTGAATGCCACTTCAGCTGTTTGTTTATCACCAGCTGCGACAGCTGCGTAAACTTTCTTAATATAAGTACGCATCATTGAACGGTTACTAGCATTATGTTTACGGCGTTTTTCGGATTGAACCGCACGCTTCTTAGCTGATTTGATATTAGCCAAAGTCAACTCCCAAGTTTAGATAAAAATTACATATTAATAAGGTGGCAAAATATGCCTTAATTTCTTCCTATTGTCAATGGCGTTACATAAAAAAATATGTTGGTAGTTTTTGTATTTATTATTAATGTTTATTATTTGCACAGTAATCCCTATAACCTAAAAAGAATTTTTATGTTAGAATAGCGTAAGTTTTATTTTATTTATATTTTACAAGGGGAAGTATCATGTCTATTATTAGAATGCAAGATCTTGATCTAAAAGGAAAACGCTTATTTATTCGCTCAGATCTTAATGTGCCGGTCAAAAATGGTAAGGTAACTTCCGATGCGCGTATTAAAGCATCACTACCTACTATTGTAGAAGCCATCAAAAAAGGTGCTAAAGTAATGGTTACCTCTCATATTGGCCGTCCAACAGAAGGTGAATATAATCCAGAGTTCTCTTTACAACCTGTTGTTGATTATTTAAAAGAACACGTGTCATTCCCTGTTCGTTTAGTAAAAGATTACCTCAATGGTGTAGATGTAAAAGAAGGCGAGTTAGTTGTACTTGAAAACGTTCGTTTCAATGTAGGCGAAGGTAAAGATGATGAAACTTTGTCTAAAAAATACGCTGCTCTTTGTGATATTTATGTAATGGATGCATTTGGTACAGCTCACCGAGCTCAAGCTTCGACTCATGGTGCTGGTAAATTTGCTCCAGTGGCTTGTGCTGGTCCATTGTTAGCAGCTGAACTTGATGCGTTAGGTAAAGCATTAGATAATCCAGAAAGGCCAATGGTTGCTATCGTTGCTGGTTCTAAAGTATCAACAAAATTAACCGTACTTGATTCTTTATCAAAAATTGCTGACCAAATTATTGTCGGTGGCGGTATTGCTAATACTTTTATTGCCGCTGAAGGTTATAATGTAGGTAAGTCTCTTTATGAAGCAGACTTAATTTCAGAAGCTAAAAAATTAATGGCTAACTGTGAAATCCCAGTTCCAACTGATGTTCGTGTTGCAACAGAATTTAGTGAAACAGCAACAGCGACTGAAAAATCAGTTAAAGATGTTAAAGAAAATGAACAAATTCTTGATTTAGGTGATAAATCAGCAGAAGTATTAGCAAGTATTATTAAAAATGCTAAAACCATTTTATGGAATGGTCCAGTGGGTGTTTTTGAATTTCCTAATTTCCGCCGTGGTACTGAAATTGTAGCAAAAGCAATTGCCGATAGCGAGGGTTTTTCAATTGCTGGTGGTGGAGATACATTAGCTGCAATCGATCTATTTGGTATTGAAGATAAAATCTCTTATATTTCAACTGGTGGTGGAGCTTTTCTTGAGTTTGTTGAAGGTAAAAAACTCCCCGCTGTTGCGATGCTAGAAGCTAGAGCAAAGGCCTAGTATTTGAGTTCAGTAAAAGGATGAGATAATTACTAATCCTTTGATTTTTATAAATAAATTTATAGGTAATAAAATGGTTACTAAGATTTCTGATGTTGTTAAACCTGGTGTTGTCACTGGTGATGATGTTCAAAAAGTATTTCAAATCGCTCGCGAAAATAACTTTGCATTACCTGCGGTTAACTGTGTTGACACAAATACTATCAATGCCGTTATTGAAACAGCCGCAAAAGTAGGTTCTCCTGTTATTGTTCAGTTTTCTAACGGTGGAGCTCAATTTATTGCTGGTAAAGGCCTAAAATTAGAAGGTCAAGAATGTGCTGTGTTGGGTGCTATTTCTGGCGCAAAACATGTTCATCTTATGGCTGAAAAATATGGAGTCCCTGTTATTGTTCATACTGATCACTGCGCTAAAAAATTACTTCCATGGGTTGATGGCTTACTGGATGCAGGTGAAACTCATTTTGCTAAAACAGGTAAACCATTATTTTCATCTCATATGATTGATCTTTCAGAAGAGTCATTAAAAGATAATATTGATATTTGTTGTCAATATCTTGCTCGTATGTCAGCAATGAAAATGACTTTAGAGTTAGAGCTAGGATGTACTGGTGGTGAAGAAGATGGTGTTGATAATAGTCATATGGATAGCTCAGCACTTTATACTCAACCAGAAGATGTAGCTTATGCTTATGAGCGTTTAAGTGCTATCAGTCCTCGTTTTACTATTGCAGCTTCATTTGGTAATGTGCATGGAGTTTATAAACCAGGTAATGTTAAATTAACGCCAAAAATTTTAGATAACTCACAAAAATATGTATCTGAAAAATATAATCTACCAGCTAAATCATTAAACTTTGTATTCCATGGTGGATCAGGCTCTACACCAGAAGAAATAGCTGAAGCAGTTAGTTATGGTGTAATTAAAATGAATATTGACACAGATACGCAATGGGCTAACTGGTCTGGTATCTTAGATTACTACAAAGCAAATGAAGCTTACTTACAGGGGCAATTAGGTAACCCTGAAGGCGTTGATGCTCCAAATAAAAAATACTACGATCCTCGCGTATGGTTACGTAAGGGACAAGATTCTTTAGTTGCCCGTTTAGAACTTGCATTTAAAGAGCTTAACGCTGTAGATGTTCTTTAATTTTTATGTTATTTAGGATTAAAGCAAGGTATTTGCCTTGCTTTTGATTTATCTATTCTTAAATTAAATCTTGCATTTTCATTTAAGTTATAGGATAATTCTGCCCTCATTTAACTTAGGGGAGCTGTCTATTTATTAATAATTATTATTAATAGAGGCGTTTGCACCCGAGCAAAGGAAACTAAAAATGGCAAAAAAAGTACAAGCTTACATCAAGTTGCAAGTTGCAGCTGGTGCAGCAAATCCTAGCCCACCAGTTGGTCCAGCACTTGGTCAACATGGTGTGAATATCATGGAATTCTGTAAAGCATTTAATGCAAAAACAGAAAGCATGGAAAAAGGATTACCAATTCCTGTAGTAATTACAGTCTATTCTGACCGTTCATTTACATTCGTAACTAAAACACCTCCAGCTGCTGTTTTGTTAAAGAAAGCGGCTAAAATCAAATCTGGTTCAGGTGAACCTAATAAGAAAAAAGTAGGTAAAGTAACGAGCGCACAAATTCGCGAAATCGCTGAATTGAAAGCTGCAGATATGAATGGTGCTACCATTGAAACGATGATGCGTTCTATTGAGGGAACAGCTCGTTCAATGGGCTTGGAAGTGGAGGGTTAATTCATGGCTAAATTATCTAAGAAGGCTAAACTTATCCGCGAAAAAGTAAACGCAACTAAACAATATGAAATCAATGAAGCAATTACTTTATTAAAAGAATTAGCTACAGCTAAATTTACAGAAAGTGTTGATGTCGCTGTTAATTTAGGTATTGATTCACGTAAATCAGATCAAAATGTTCGTGGTGCAATCGTTCTTCCTCATGGTACTGGACGTAGCGTGCGTGTTGCTGTCTTTACTCAGGGGGCAAATGCAGAGGCTGCAAAAGAAGCTGGTGCTGAATTAGTGGGTATGGACGATCTTGCAGATCAAATCAAAAAGGGCGAAATGGATTTTGATGTCGTAATTGCATCACCTGACGCTATGCGCGTTGTTGGTCAATTAGGTCAAATTTTAGGACCACGTGGTTTAATGCCAAATCCTAAAGTTGGAACTGTAACTCCTAACGTTGCAGAAGCCGTAAAAAACGCTAAAGCTGGTCAGATCCGTTACCGTAATGATAAGAATGGTATTATCCATACTACTATTGGTAAAGCTGATTTTGATGCAGATAAGCTTAAAGAAAATTTAGAAGCATTACTTGTTGCGTTGAAACGTGCAAAACCAGCCTCTTCTAAAGGTGTATTTATTAAGAAAGTTAGCCTTTCTACTACAATGGGTGCTGGTGTTGCTATTGATCAAGCAACATTAAATGCAACTGTTTAATTATTATTTATAATTAAATAGAGAAATCGGTTGGTGTCTGGCCTTAACCAGACCCCGTCCAAGACCGTAGGTGTGGTTGTTGTGTGACTACTTAATTTTCCTACGTAGACGGTGACAGAACCTGATAAGATATAATAGAAGGATTCTGCTCATCGTGGTTGTGCTAGCTATATTTGTAGCTAGCTTGAATAAGTCTAGGCTTTTGCCTAGTATAATCCAGGAGCAATACCAATGGCACTAAATCTTCAAAATAAACAAGAAATTGTTGCTGAAGTCAATGAAATCGCCAAAGGTGCGCTATCTGCAGTTGTTGCTGATTCTCGAGGCATAACTGTAGAAAAAATGACTGCATTACGTAAATCTGCTCGTGAAGCTGGTGTTTATATGCGTGTTGTTCGTAATACGCTATTACGCCGTGTTGTTGAGGGCACTCAATATGAGTGTTTAAAAGATACGTTTGTTGGTCCAACTCTAATTGCATTTTCAAATGAGCACCCAGGTGCTGCAGCGCGCCTTTTTAAGGCGTTTGCGAAAGAAAATGAAAAATTTGAGATTAAAGCCGCAGCCTTTGAAGGTGAGTTGATTACTGCAGCGAATATTGATCGCTTAGCAACATTACCTACATATGAAGAAGCATTAGCTCGCTTGATGTCAACCATGAAAGAAGCCGCAGCTGGCAAATTGGTTCGTACTCTTGCAGCGGTTCGTGATCAAAAAGAAGCTGCTTAATTGGCGGTTTGATTGTGAATTTTATTAATTAAAAAATGTAAATTTGGGAAACTATATTATGTCTATCACTAAAGAACAAATTTTAGATGCAGTTGCTGAAATGTCTGTTATGGATGTTGTTGAACTTGTATCAATGATGGAAGAAAAATTTGGCGTTTCTGCAGCAGCAGCTGTAGCTGTAGCCGCAGCAGGTCCAGCTGAAGCAGCAGAAGAGAAATCTGAATTTGATGTAATCTTAAAAGATGTTGGTGCTAATAAAGTAGCTGTTATTAAAGCAGTTCGTGGTGCAACTGGTTTAGGTTTAAAAGAAGCTAAAGACCTTGTTGAATCAGCTCCAGCAACAGTTAAAGAAGGCGTTAGCAAAGCCGATGCTGATGAACTTAAGAAAGCACTTGAAGAATCTGGTGCTGTTGTCGAACTTAAATAAGTTTATCGATATTACGATAAATGGCTGGGGGTTTTATACCTCCAGCCTTTTTGCGCTATAATAAGTTAAAGAATTTTATTTGAAGATTATCAATAAAAAATAATAAAGAAATAGTATATTTATTAAGCCTAATCAATTGATATTTATAGATATTTTCGATGAGGTGTCAGGTGTATCAGTTGGCGACAACACCCTGATGAATATTTAATCATGCTAAAATAGCAGATAAGCAAGTTGAGGAACTAATGGTTTACTCTTATACCGAGAAAAAACGAATTCGTAAGAATTTTGGTAAGCGTCCACAAGTCTTGGATATACCGTATCTTCTTTCTATTCAACTTGATTCGTTCCAGAAATTTATTGAGCAAGATCCAGAAGGACAATATGGCTTAGAAGCTGCATTCCGTTCAATATTTCCGATAAAAAGTTATAGTGGTAACGCTGAGTTACAATACGTGAGCTTTATGATGGGCGAACCTGTGTTTGATGTTAAAGAATGTCAAATTAGAGGGATCACCTACTCAGCACCGTTGCGCGTAAAATTACGTTTAGTTATTTATGATAAAGATGCGCCAGAGGGAACAGTTAAAGATATTAAAGAGCAAGACGTCTATATGGGCGAAATTCCTTTAATGACAGACAATGGGACTTTTGTGATCAACGGCACAGAACGTGTAATCGTTTCGCAGTTACATCGTAGTCCAGGTGTGTTCTTTGATAGTGATAAAGGTAAAACGCACTCTTCTGGTAAAGTTTTATATAATGCTCGGATTATTCCTTATCGTGGTTCTTGGCTTGATTTTGAATTTGATCCAAAAGATAATCTTTTTGCTCGTATTGACCGTCGTCGTAAACTTCCAGCAACAATTATTTTACGTGCATTAGGTTATGAAACAGAAGAAATTTTAGATATCTTCTTCGAAAAAACTATTTTTGAAGTAAGTAAATCTAAGTTAAAAATGGATCTTGTTCCTGAGCGTTTACGTGGCGATACTGCGCTATTTGATATTGAATCAAAAGGTAAAGTTTATGCTGAAAAAGGCCGACGTATTACAGCTCGTCACATTCGTGAGTTAGAAAAAGATAAAGTTAGCAAAATTGATGTACCAGTTGAATATATTGTTAATAAAGTTCTTGCTAAAAATTATGTTGATGAAGAAACAGGTGAAGTAATTGCTTTTGCCAATACTCCGATTTCATTAGAACTCTTGCTTCAATTAACTAATGCTGGATATAAAAAGATAGAAACATTATTCACTAATGATTTAGATCATGGTGCATTTATTTCTGAAACTTTAAATGTTGATTCAACTCGTGACCGCCTTGGTGCATTAGTTGAAATTTATCGCATGATGCGTCCGGGTGAGCCACCTACAAAAGAAGCAGCTGAAGCTTTATTTGATAATTTATTCTTCTCTGACGAACGCTATGATTTATCTGCTGTTGGTCGAATGAAGTTTAACCGTTCATTAGGGCGTGATGACATTGAAGGCGAAAGCGTTTTAACGAAAGATGATATCGTTGACGTAATGAAGAAATTAATCGCTATTCGTAATGGTCACGGTGAAGTTGATGATATCGACCATTTAGGTAATAGACGTATTCGTAGTGTTGGTGAAATGGCAGAAAACCAATTTCGTATTGGTTTAGTTCGTGTTGAACGAGCAGTGAAAGAACGCTTATCTCTAGGTGATCTTGATTCACTAATGCCACAAGATATGATTAATGCTAAACCAATTTCAGCAGCGATTCGTGAATTCTTTGGTTCAAGTCAATTATCTCAGTTTATGGATCAAAACAATCCACTATCCGAAATTACGCATAAACGTCGTATTTCAGCTTTAGGACCAGGTGGTTTAACGCGTGAACGAGCAGGATTCGAAGTGCGTGACGTACATCCAACGCACTATGGACGTGTATGTCCAATCGAAACGCCTGAAGGTCCAAACATTGGTTTGATTAATTCATTAGCAGTTTATGCTCGTACCAATGAGTATGGCTTTTTAGAAACACCATACCGTCGTGTTATTGATGGTATTGTAACTGATGAAATTAACTATCTATCAGCGATTGATGAAAGTGAATTTGTAATTGCTCAGGCAAATTCAAATCTTGATGAAAATGGTCGTTTTAAAGAAGATTTAGTAACTTGTCGTTTAAGTGGTGAATCGGGTTTATATAGTCCTGAACAAATTCATTATATGGATGTATCAACTCAACAAATCGTATCAGTTGGTGCTTCATTAATTCCGTTCCTTGAACATGATGATGCGAACCGTGCCTTAATGGGTGCGAACATGCAACGTCAAGCAGTACCAACGTTAAAAGCTGAAAAGCCGTTTGTTGGGACTGGTATGGAACGTGCTGTAGCTGTTGACTCGGGTGTAACAGCGGTTGCTCGTCGTGGTGGTACAGTTCAATATGTTGATGCATCACGTATTGTGGTTAATGTTAATTCAGATGAAATATATGCCGGTGAAACAGGTATTGATATTTATAACTTAACTAAATATACCCGGTCTAACCAAAATACTTGTATTAACCAAATTCCATGTGTGGAATTGGGAGAAAAAGTTGAACGTGGTGATGTACTTGCAGATGGTCCATCTACTGACTTAGGTGAATTGGCATTAGGTCAAAATATGCGAGTGGCATTTATGCCATGGAATGGTTATAACTTTGAGGATTCTATTTTAGTTTCTGAAAAAGTGGTACAAGACGACCGTTTTACTTCGATTCATATTCAAGAGTTATCTTGTATTTCTCGTGATACGAAATTAGGTGCAGAAGAAATTACTGCGGATATTCCAAACGTAGGTGAAGCCGCACTGTCTAAACTTGATGAGTCTGGTATTGTATACATCGGTGCTGAAGTAAAAGGCGGTGATATTCTAGTTGGTAAAGTGACACCTAAAGGTGAAACACAATTAACGCCAGAAGAAAAATTACTACGCGCTATTTTTGGTGAAAAGGCATCTGACGTTAAAGATACCTCATTACGTGTGCCAAATGGTGTTTCAGGTACTGTTATTGATGTTCAAGTGTTTACTCGTGATGGTGTAGAAAAAGATAAGCGTGCAATTGAAATCGAAGAGATGCAACTCAAACAGGCAAGAAAAGATTTAACAGAAGAACTTAAAATCTTAGAAGCTGCATTGTTTGCTCGAATTCGTGATGTATTAATTTCAGGTGGAATCAAAGCGGATAAATTAGATGCTTTACCACATGAAAAATGGCTAACAATTGGTATCGCAGACGAAGATAAACAAGCTCAATTAGAACAGTTGGCTGAACAGTACGACGAAATTAAAACAGAGTTTAACAAAAAACTTGAAGCTAAACGTATGAAGATCACTCAAGGCGATGATCTACAGCCTGGCGTTCTTAAAATTGTTAAAGTTTACTTGGCAGTTAAACGTCAAATTCAGCCTGGTGATAAGATGGCTGGTCGTCATGGTAACAAAGGGGTTATTTCAAAAATTAACCCAATTGAAGATATGCCTTATGATGAAAAAGGTCGTCCAGTTGATATCGTATTGAATCCGCTAGGTGTTCCGTCCCGTATGAATATTGGACAGATCTTAGAAACTCATTTGGGTATGGCTGCTAAAGGTATTGGTCAGAAGATCGATGCTATGCTAAAAGAACAGCAGGAATTAGCTAAATTACGTGAATTTATTCAAAAAGCGTATGATCTTGGTTTAGGTGCTGCGCAAAAAGTTAATGTTGCAGAATTTACTGATCAAGAAGTGATGACTTTAGCACAAAATTTACGTAATGGTATGCCATTAGCAACACCTGTATTTGATGGTGCTAAAGAGCGAGAAATTAAGGCATTACTTGAGCTAGGTGACTTACCAACTTCTGGCCAAATTACTTTGTACGATGGTCGTACAGGTGAAAAATTTGAACGTCCAGTTACTGTAGGTTATATGTATATGCTCAAATTGAATCACTTAGTTGATGACAAAATGCATGCTCGTTCTACTGGTTCATACAGTCTGGTTACTCAACAACCATTGGGTGGTAAAGCTCAATTTGGTGGTCAACGTTTTGGTGAGATGGAAGTATGGGCACTTGAAGCATATGGTGCAGCTTATACCTTACAAGAAATGTTAACCGTTAAATCTGATGACGTAAACGGTCGAACTAAGATGTATAAAAATATTGTAGATGGTGATCATCGTATGGAGCCTGCGATTCCAGAATCATTTAATGTACTATTAAAAGAGATTCGTTCGCTAGGTATAAATATAGAGTTAGATGAAGAGTAATTTTCTCTAACTTAAATGATTTCTATTTATAGGGATAACTTATTAGTAATAATAAGTTATCTAATTGGTTTAACTCCATAGGAGTCAATTGTGAAAGACTTATTAAAGTTTCTAAAAGCACAAACAAAAACTGAAGACTTTGATGCTATCAAGATAGGCCTTGCTTCTCCTGATATGATTCGCTCATGGTCTTTTGGTGAAGTCAAAAAACCTGAAACAATCAATTATCGTACGTTCAAACCTGAACGTGATGGATTGTTTTGTGCACGTATTTTCGGACCAGTAAAAGATTATGAATGTTTATGTGGAAAATATAAACGTCTAAAACACCGTGGTGTTATTTGTGAAAAATGTGGAGTTGAAGTAACTCAAGCTAAAGTACGTCGTGAACGTATGGGGCACATTGAACTTGCATCTCCAACTGCTCATATCTGGTTTTTAAAATCATTACCTTCTCGCATCGGTTTATTACTTGATATGCCACTTCGCGATATTGAACGAGTGCTTTATTTTGAGTCATTTATGGTTCTTGATGGTGGCATGACTAATTTAGAGCGAGGTCAGATTTTAACTGAAGAGCAATATCTTGACGCGTTAGAAGAGTTTGGTGATGAGTTTGATGCTCGTATGGGTGCTGAAGCTATCCAAGAATTATTGCGTAATATTGATGTGCAAGCAGAATGTGAAGCTCTACGCGATGAGCTAGCAACTACTAATTCTGAAACTAAGCGTAAAAAACTAACTAAACGTATTAAGATTATTGAAGCATTTATTCAATCAGAAAACAAACCTGAATGGATGATCTTAAACGTATTACCTGTGTTGCCACCAGATTTACGTCCATTGGTTCCACTAGATGGTGGGCGCTTTGCAACATCAGATCTAAATGATCTTTACCGTAGAGTTATTAACCGTAATAACCGTTTAAAACGTTTATTGGATTTAGCTGCACCAGATATTATTGTACGTAATGAAAAACGTATGTTACAAGAATCTGTTGACGCATTATTAGATAATGGTCGCCGAGGTCGTGCAATTACAGGTTCTAACAAACGCCCATTAAAGTCCCTTGCCGATATGATCAAAGGTAAACAAGGTCGTTTCCGTCAAAACTTGTTAGGTAAACGTGTTGACTATTCGGGTCGTTCTGTAATTACTGTAGGTCCATACTTGCATTTGCATCAGTGTGGTTTACCGAAGAAAATGGCACTTGAATTATTCAAACCATTTATTTATGGGAAATTAGAACGTCGCGGTTATGCAACAACCATTAAAGCTGCGAAGAAAATGGTTGAGCGTGAAGATGCAATTGTTTGGGATATCTTAGATGAAGTTATTCGTGAACATCCAGTATTATTAAACCGTGCTCCAACGTTACATAGACTAGGTATTCAAGCGTTTGAACCTATCCTAATTGAAGGTAAAGCAATTCAATTACACCCACTAGTTTGTGCGGCATTTAATGCTGACTTTGATGGTGACCAAATGGCGGTTCACGTTCCATTAACGTTAGAAGCTCAGTTAGAAGCACGTGCGTTAATGATGTCAACCAACAATATTCTTTCACCGGCAAGTGGAGAACCTATTATCGTTCCTTCTCAGGATGTGGTTTTAGGCCTTTACTATATGACTCGTGATAAAGTTAATGCCAAAGGTGAAGGCATGGTATTAACTGGTCCTAAAGAAGCTGAAAAGCTATACCGTTTAGGCCTAGTTGAATTGCATGCTAAGGTTAAAGTTCGTATTACTGAAAGTCAACGAAATAGTGTAGGTGAGTGGGAAGATACTACTTCGATTGTTGATACAACTGTCGGTCGTGCAATTCTATGGTTAATTATGCCAAAAGGAATGAATTTCTCTGTTATTAATCAGCCTCTTGGTAAAAAAGCGATCTCTAAGATTTTAAATATTTGTTATCGCCAATTAGGTATGAAAGATACGGTAATTTTAGCCGACCAAATTATGTACACTGGATTTGCTTATGCAGCACGTTCAGGGGTATCTGTTGGTATTGATGATATGGAGATTCCAGCTAAGAAATCACAAATCATCAATGAAGCTGAAATTGAAGTTGCTGAAATCCAAGAGCAATTCCAATCAGGTTTAGTAACTGCTGGTGAACGTTATAATAAAGTTATCGATATTTGGGCTGCAGCTAATGAACGTGTTGCTAAAGCCATGATGGATAACTTATCAACTGAAAAAGTCATTAACCGTGAAGGTGAGGAAGAAGTTCAATCTTCTTTCAATAGTATTTACATGATGGCCGACTCAGGTGCACGTGGTTCTGCTGCACAGATTCGTCAGCTTGCTGGTATGCGTGGTTTGATGGCAAAACCAGATGGTTCGATTATCGAAACACCTATCACAGCGAACTTCCGTGAAGGATTAAACGTACTTCAGTACTTTATTTCTACTCATGGTGCGCGTAAAGGTCTTGCCGATACTGCATTAAAAACAGCAAACTCAGGTTACTTAACTCGACGTTTAGTTGACGTTGCACAAGATCTAGTGGTAATCGAAGACGACTGTGGCACCTTAGAAGGTGTGGTCATGACACCAGTTATCGAAGGTGGTGATGTTAAAGAACCACTTCGTGAGCGTGTATTAGGTCGAGTCACAGCTGAAGATGTATTAAAACCTGGTAGTGCAGATATCTTAATTCCACGTAATACTTTACTTGATGAAAGTAAATGTGACTTACTTGAAGCTGAATCGGTAGATAGTGTTAAAGTACGTTCAGTCGTTTCGTGTGATACTGATTTTGGTGTTTGTGCAAAATGTTATGGACGAGATTTGGCTCGAGGTCACTTGGTTAATAAAGGTGAAGCCATCGGTGTTATTGCTGCGCAATCAATTGGTGAACCAGGTACTCAGTTAACCATGCGTACGTTCCATATTGGTGGTGCGGCATCGCGAGCTGCTGCTGAATCAAGTGTGCAAGTTAAAAACAAAGGTAGTATTAAATTAACTAATGCTAAATTTGTAACTAACCCAGATAAGAAATTGGTTATTACTTCGCGTAATGCTGAATTAACTATTATTGATGAATTAGGTCGAATGAAAGAAACCTATAAAGTTCCTTACGGTTCGATTTTAAGTAAAGGTAATGGTGTAACAGTTGATGCGGGTGAAACTGTTGCTAACTGGGATCCGCATACAATGCCAGTTATTTCTGAAGCAAAAGGTTTTGTTCGTTTTGTTGATATGGTTGATGGGCAAACTATTACTCGCCAAACTGACGAATTAACTGGTTTATCATCTATTGTGATATTAGATGTGGCAGAACGTACTGGTGTGGGTAAAGATTTACGTCCAGCAATTAAAATTGTTGATGCTAAAGGCAAAGATATCTATCTTGCTGGTACAGAAATGCTTGCACAATACTTTTTACCAGGTAAAGCGCTAGTACAGTTAGAGGACGGTGCAGAAATCAATATTGGTGACACACTTGCTCGTATTCCACAAGCATCTGTTGGTACCAAAGATATCACCGGTGGTTTACCTCGCGTTGCTGACCTATTTGAAGCACGTAAACCAAAAGAGCCTGCTATTTTAGCTGAAATTGATGGTATCATTTCATTTGGTAAAGAAACAAAAGGTAAACGTCGTTTAATTATCACTCCGTTAGATGGTAGTGAACCATATGAAGAAATGATTCCAAAATGGCGTCAACTTAACGTGTTTGAAGGTGAACAAGTTGGTCGTGGAGATGTAATTTCTGATGGACCTGAATCGGCTCATGACATTTTACGTCTACGTGGTGTTAATGCTGTAACACGCTATATTGTAAACGAGGTTCAAGAAGTTTATCGTCTACAAGGTGTAAAAATTAACGATAAACACATTGAAGTTATCGTGCGTCAGATGTTACGTAAAGCAACAGTTATCCATCCTGGCGGCTCTCGCTTGCTTGAAGGCGAACAACTTGAAGTTTCACGCTTGAAGATTATCAATCGTGAACTTGAGGCTCAAGGTAAAGAACCAATTGTTTATTTACACGATCTACTTGGTATTACGAAAGCATCATTAACGACTGAATCGTTTATTTCTGCAGCTTCGTTCCAAGAAACGACTCGCGTCTTAACTGAGGCAGCGGTAGCTGGTAAAAATGACGAATTACGTGGCTTAAAAGAAAACGTAATTGTTGGTCGATTAATTCCAGCTGGTACAGGTTATGCTTACCATAAGGAACGTTTACGTAAACGAGCAATGCCATCGACGGATGAGATTCAAACAACAATTTCAGCTGAAGAAGCTACAGCTAATTTAGCTGAGTTACTAAATTCTGCTGAAGAAAATCAATAGTCTCATTAGATTTGATTCATAAATAGCACGCACAGCGTGCTATTTTTTTATATGATAAATAAAAGTTATAAATTAAAAAAGTATAGGCACGTATGTTGTAATGAATCGTCTTTACCTTTCACAAGGGAAAATAGAAGAGAGCTATGCGCTGTTTTCTACAGAGTGGACGTCTAAAGTGAATTTTAAAGCTTAAGTTAATTTTGCACAATTTGCTCATAGTCTTCATAATATAAATAGCTAAGTATAAAAAGATTAATTTTTTAAATCTTAAAAAAGTTAAATAAAATCAATAGCACACCTGAGGTTTTTTGGAAAAATAAACTAATTTTTTAATTTTTACCTATTTTTTACAAGGGTTGAATATTATCCTCAATGTATAAATGACAGTATTATCTAATTAATCAAATTATAGAAATTGTATTTTTAAATGTATTTGTGAAGGTTGGGTTTTATGATCTCAATCACAAAATTGAACATAGATTTAATCAATAAATAGTTGTATCAAGAGTAACAATTCTTGCTTATTGCTGTATTTAGCAAACTTTATAATAAATTTCCTCTTGCAGACGGAAAAATTCTCTATCCACATTAAGCCTTGATTGATTTACGCTTATTCTATCCAATTCAAAAAACAATAAGAGATATGTATTAGCTATGAACCCAATAAAATTTCGAATGATCGAGGATAATTTAGAACCAGAGTTAGTTACTGAACAAACCATTACGATCATCAATAGTTGGTTAGTACAGCATCAAATCATACAAAATGATGTTCAAAAAGCGATGTTATTTTCACATGTAAAAGCTATGGTTGAAAGGGCCAAAACATTAGAAACATTACCTGAAGTCGACCCTGGGTTATTTGATGAACTTTCAGAAGAATCTTTAGAACTGGCAAGAAAAACAATAAACTTATTTGATAATTTACCGATAGAAGAAGCATATTTATTGGCAGTTCATTATGAAGTAGCTAAAGCAAATTAAACGATTACTAGACAAGTAAAAAACAATAATTAATAGGAGAAATATTATGGCAGAAGTAGTCATTGTTATCGGCGATAGAATGGGAAAAGGGCAAAAAATTGCGGAGGGAATTAACTCAGTAGAAGGTTGTCGTGCAATCGTCATTCCAGGTATGGCAGCAGATATGAAATTAGGTGATGTAATGAATAAAGAAAATGCCGATTTGGGTCTTTCATTTTGTGGTAGTGGTGGAGCTGGTGCTATTACTGCACAAAATAAATATGGCTATTCACAACGCCATGGTATGCGATCAATTGAAGAAGGTGAAACAGCTATTAATGACGGCTGTAAAGTTCTTGGTTTTGGTTTTATGGACACGGAAGAATTAGGGCAACGTGTAGCAAAAGCATTTCTAAAAAAATATCCACGTTCATAAACGGTAAATAAGAATGAAAAAAACAGAACAGATACTTGTTAGAGTAAAAGGTCATGGTGATTTTAAGCAGCGAGCTTTTGCTATAGCTTTAAGTCAGGTTCAGAAAGAAGTACTCAAAAACACTAATAATATTATGTTGCGAATAGAACCAATTGACATTCAAGTTGTATCAGCAATAGAAAAGATAACAACAGAACGTTTTTTGTTTATCTTTTTACCAAGGAAAAAGACATTTTATGAAATCACGCTTGATGTATCTGTTAACTTAATTTTTATTGATTTAAATGATATTAAATGTACATCAAAATAACATAACGTAAAAGGGAAGTTATGGAAATTTTAATTATTGCATTCAAGTCTATTATTATCGGTGGACTTTGTGGTTTTGGGGTTGGTGCGGGAGCTGCTCGAATGTTTCATGCACCAACTTATCAAGGGATGGGAGCGTTTCGGACATTAGGTGAACTTAATTCTTGTGAAGGTGATCCTGCAGCGCACTTTTCATTTGGTTTAGGGTTCTTTTTTAATGCGTGGGCTTCATCGGTTGCTGCTGGTTCTTTTACTCAAGACGTCGATCATCGCATCATCCCTAACTGGGGTGGAGCTTTATTGATGATAAAAAATCGTAATCTTGCAGAAACCTTACATGATCCTAAAAAAATGGCATTTGCTTGTGCATTTATTGGGATGATTGTGGTGCTATTTTTAAATACAACTACTTCGGTTATTCCTGATTCGCTAAAAATTACTGCAACGAAGGTTCTTGTTCCTGCCGCTAACTTGCTAGTTGCAACTGTTATGCCCGTTATTTTCTGGTTAGCCGCTCTAGATGCAGGGCGTCGTAGTGGATTTTGGGGAACGTTATTTGGTGGGCTTGCACAGTTAATTATGGGCAATGCAGTACCTGGGTTGGTGTTAGGTATATTGATTGGTAAAGGTGTAGATGATAGTGGCTGGAACCGTGTGATGAAAATCATGTTAGTTGCTGTCATTATTTTATTTGTTATGAGTGGATATTTCCGTGGTTTTGATTTGAAGATGATTAACTCGTTTAGAGATGGTTTATCTTATTGGTTTAAATAATATAGGGACACATTATGAATACACAAACAATGATCAATAAAAGTTTTTGGTATGCCGATTGGTCTTTCCCTATCATTTGTGGGCTATTATCTGCCGGTATTTTTGCTGGAACGCATACATTCTATGTGTACGGTATTGGTGCATTTAATGAAATTGCATTTGTTGCTATGCTTAAATCAGGAATGACCACTGGCGATTATGGCGCTGTTGCGGCTTTTGGTGCTAGTTTTTTATTTGCTCGTGTTATTGAAGGTTCCTTGGTCGGCATTTTAGATATCGGTGGTGCATTGCAAACAGGTATTGGGCTTGGTGTACCTGCGTTACTGCTAGCTGGCGGCTATACTTTACCTGTTGAAAATTTTTTTGCAGCGTTAGCAACTGGATTGATATTAGGTGTGCTTATAGGCTTAATTATTATTATTATCCGTAAATTCACTGTCAATAGTGGTGGTGGTTCGACTTTTGGTGCTGATGTCATGATGGGGGCAGGTAATGCATCAGGACGATTTCTTGGTCCTATGATTATTTTATCTGCGATGGTTGCTTCAATTCCTATTGGTACTGGTTCATTATTGGGGGCGCTACTTTTTTATGTATGGAAAAAACCAATCACAGGTGGAGCTATTTTAGGTGCTATGATTTTTGGTGGTATATTTCCAATTTTATAATATTAGTTATTCCCCTCTGTAATTTATTAAATTGCAAAGAGGGGATTCGGAATAAATTATGTATGATTTAATTATAAAAAATGCCAAACAAATTGATGAATCAGTAACAGATATTGCTATTCATCATGGAAAGATTGTTGCGATTGCTAGTTCTATTACAGACCAATCTGAGCGTGTCTTAGATCTACAAAATAAGCACTATGTCAGTGCCGGATGGATTGATTCACACACCCATTGTTTTGCTCGTTCACCTATTTATCATGATGAGCCTGATTTGATCGGCGTTAAAGCTGGTGTTACCGCGGTTGTTGATGCTGGTAGCATTGGAGCTATCGATGTAGATGAGTTTTATCAATTAGCTCAGCAAGCAAGTACACATGTTTACTCTTTCTTAAATATTTCTAAAATCGGGTTATTAAGGCAAAGTGAACTGGCCGATTTACAAGATATTGATTTATCATTATTTGATGCGGCATTAGCTAAGTATCCCGATTTTATTATTGGGATCAAAGTGCGAATGAGCCGTAGTGTAGTAGGTGGAAATGGCATTTTACCCTTAATTAAAGCTAAAGAAATGCAAAAAAAGAGTGGTTTACCTTTAATGATCCATGTTGGCAATAATCCTCCAGAGCTTGATGAAATTGCTGATTTGTTAACAGAAGGTGACATTATTACACATTGTTTTAATGGTAAACCCAATCAAATCTTTGATAAACAAAATAAACTGCGTGGTTCAATTAAACGAGCAATTGAACGTGGTGTGATATTGGATGTCGGTCATGGTGGTGAAAGTTTTAGTTTTTCAGTAGCAGAACGAGCTAAATGCTTAGATATTTATCCTAATACTATTAGCTCTGATATTTATTCTAAAAACCGTTTACAGGGACCAGTTTTTAGTCTGGCTAATGTGATGACAAAGTTTATCTGTCTTGGTTATAGTCGAAAAAGAATCATTGATAGTGTGACGAAAAATGTGGCACAAGTTTTGCGGCTTAAAAATAAAAGTGTTTTATCGGTTGGTTATGATGCAGATTTGACTATTTTTGATATTAGACAGCAAACAGTTTCATTATTAGATTCAGAAGGTGAAGTTAGACAAAGTGATGAGCAATTTGTTCCTCTAGCCTCTATTGTTGCTGATGAGAAAAACCATTTGATACGAATTGAAATAACAGAAGAAGGTAGTAAAAATGAGCTCAGAATCTCAAACTGAAAAAGATGTTTACAGTAAATATAACCTAAAAAAGGTAATTAATGCATCAGGACGAATGACAATTTTAGGTGTTTCAACGCCAAGGCCTGAAGTGGTCGATACTGTATCCCATGGGCTAAATGAATATTTTGAAATTAAAGATTTGGTTGATAAAACAGGCCAATATATTGCTAAATTGCTTAATGTTGAAAATGCGGTGGTAGTATCATGTGCTTCTGCTGGTATTGCCCAAGCTGTTGCTGGATTAATTATTAAGGATGATCACGATTTATTATTTAATTTACATTCATCTGACAAATATGTCCCCCGTGAAATCATTGTTCCTAAAGGTCATAATGTTAATTTTGGTGCACCAATTGGCACAATGGTTTCTTTAGGTGGAGGGATTATTGTTGAAGCTGGTTATGCCAACGAGTGTAAGGCTGAGCATATTGAATCACTAATTAATCCAGATACTGCCGCAATTTTATATATTAAGTCACATCATTGTGTACAAAAAAGTATGTTGTCGGTTGCACAAACAGCAGCAATTGCAAAAAAACATAATGTCCCATTAATTGTTGATGCAGCGGCAGAAGAAGATTTACAAACTTATTATCAGCAAGGCGCAGATTTGGTTGTTTATAGTGGTGCTAAAGCAATCGAAGGGCCAACTAGTGGTTTGGTTATTGGTCGTCATCAGGCGGTGGAATGGTTAAAACTACAATCACAAGGTATTGGCCGACCAATGAAAGTAGGAAAAGAAGGTATTTTAGGATTAACAAAAGCTATTGAACTTTATATTACTGATAAAAAGACTGAAACAGGACAGCAAATGGTGACTAAAATGACGCCATTTATTGAAAGCCTAAATACACTTAATGGAGTATCAGCCAGAGTCGTTTGGGATGGCGCAGGACGTGATATTGCGCGTGCAGAAATAACGTTTGATGCAAGTGTAATAGGTAAATCTGCAATTGAGATAGTTGACCTGATGAAAAAAGGCGAAATAGCAGTGTATTTCAGAGAATATAAAGCCAATGAAGGTAAAGTTGATGCCGATGTGCGTAGTGTAACATCAGCCCAACTCGATATTATTTACAACAAAATCAAAAATATTATTCAAGGAGCAAAATAATGCAACTGACTCCAAATTATTATAATGATCGTGTTTGTTTAAATGTTTTAGCAAATTCAATCGATAATGCAAAAGAGATTTATGAAGCGGCACAAAATCATGTAGTTGTTGGTATCTTATCTAAAAACTATTCAGATAATGATTCGGCGATTGCGGATATGCAAAAATACGCAGCAGCTATCGATAATGCCATTTCTGTGGGGCTTGGTGCAGGTGATCCAAATCAGTCAATTATGGTGTCTGAAATTTCAGCGGTACTTCAACCACAGCATATTAACCAAGTTTTCACTGGTGTTGCAACTAGCAGAGCATTATTAGGGCAAAAACAAACTGTTATTAATGGTTTAGTTTCGCCGACAGGTAAAGTTGGTTTAGTTAATATTGCAACTGGACCTTTAAGTTCAAATTCGCCAGCAGGAGTTATTCCAGTGGAAACAGCTATCGCTTTACTGAAAGATATGGGCGGCAGTTCAATAAAATATTTTCCTATGGGAGGTCTAAAACATAAAGATGAATTTGAGTATGTGGCTAAGTGTTGTGCTGAGTACGATTTCTATCTTGAGCCGACAGGTGGAATTGATTTAGATAATTATGAAGCAATTTTAAAAATTGCCTTAGATGCAGGTGTAAAAAAAATTATTCCACACATCTATAGTTCTATTATTGACAAAGCGACTGGTGCAACGCGAACCAATGATGTCAAACAACTTTTAGCTATCACACAAAAACTAGTAGGATAAATGATGTCATCTAAAGTGCTTTTCTCTTATCAGCGATTAGCGTATTTATTTGATACTATAAAAAAAGAGACACTACCTCAGCAAGAGTTAGCTAATCGCTTTTCAGTATCTACTCGCACAATTCGTACTGATGTTTCAGCACTTAACGATGTTTTACGTAGTTATGGTGCTCAAGTTGATTATACTAAAAATGTAGGATATCAACTTGTAGTAACCGATCCAGTCAGTTATTCTCAATTGCCTATTACTCAAGCAATTGAGCAAGTACCAAGAACTAGTAAAGAAAGGATTTCGGCTTTATTGATTGCTTTTTTAACACAGTCCAATTCTGTGAAATTGGATGATATCGCTGATGAGTGGTTTTTAAGTCGCAGTACTTTACAAAATGATGTTATTGAGGTTAAACAATATTTAGATAAGTACAATTTATCTCTTGAAAATCGTCCTTATTATGGGATGTACTTAGTTGGAGAGGAGTCATCAATTCGAGCATGTTTAACTGATATATTGTGGCAACGTCATATGGCAGAAGATACTATAAACGTAAACAGGCTTCGTCAGACGATATTAAATGATATTGATTTAGATTATCTTGAAAAGATTTTACAAAACCAACTTGAACGTTTTGAACTAAAGTTAAATGCTGAAGGACAGGGATATTTGCTTTACAGTTGCGCTGTATCTATCACTCGTATTACTCAAGGTTATGAGCTGTTTGAATATCAAGTTGATCAAATTAATACAACAGTTATTAGTGCTGCACGTGAAATTTCAGAAGAGTTTTCATATTTTTTAGGCAGTGTACTTTGTGATGCGGAATTTAATTATCTGTGTGTACAAATTATTTCTCGAATAATAACAGAATCCCCAAATCAAGCAAAAAGTTTGGCGTTAGTTGAGCATATATTATCTTATATTAATGATACATATCACTATAATTTATGGGATGATACTAAATTACGCCAAGATATGCTGATTCATACGTCATCAATGTTATCTAGGATAAAATATCAAATAAGAACAACCAATCCTTTATTGCATGAAATTAAACAATATTATCCATTTGCTTATGATATTACGCTTTCTGCATTAACTAATACAGAAAAGTACACTGAATCAAAAATGACAGAGGATGAAATCAGTTATTTAGCCTTACATATTGGTGTTGCATTGGAGCGAAATTATAGTGCAGGGCATGAAAGATTTGCACAAATTCTATTAGTTAGTGAGCTCAGTAACTCAACTTTGCGTATGGTTGAATCAAAAATTAAGAGAGATTTTCCACATATCCAAATTAACCGTACACTTTCCTATCGAGAGTATGAGCAATTAACACAGATAGAAGAGGATTTTGTTGTATCAACTGTTCGCTTAACCGAAAAAGACAAACAAATTGTCAAAATAGCACCATTTCCGACAGCTTATCAGCTTGAACAATTAGGGCGATTGGCAATGGTTGATCGAAAAATGCCTTATATTATTGAACGTTTTTTTGATGAAAAGTTTTTTATTATTATTGATAAACCAGTGACACAAAAAGAGATTTTTAAAAGTATTTGTGTAAGGCTTGAACAATCAGGATATGTTGGTAGCGATTTTTATCCATCAGTTGTTGAGCGTGAAAAAATAGTCTCTACATTATTAGGTGAAAATATTGCTATTCCTCATTCAGTTGGATTGTTGGCAAGAAAAACTGTAGTTACGACTATTTTAGCACCACAAGGTATTGTTTGGGATAAAAATGAAGTTGCACATGTTATTTTTTTATTAGCAATTAGCAAAGATGAATATGAAGATGCTATGCGAATATATAATTTGTTTGTAAATTTTGTCAAAGAAAAGTCTACCAAACGTTTATTAGATAGCAGAACTTTTGATGATTTTCGAGCGATTATGAAAGATAGTTTGTGTCGATTATCATAATAAATGAAAATACCAAAATAACTACTTTTATACTGAAATATGGGTGTTTTCTGAAAAAACTTTACAAGAAAAAAATAATCATTAACAAAATGAATATTAAAGTAATAATCAACAACTCAAACAAATTATATTGTGTGATCCCATTGACGAAACCTTGATTTAAAGGTAATATGCGCGCCTTATGGCATTGTGTAGTTTTTAACTACACTAAAAAAATTTTTTAAGGTAGTATGCATATCTTATGCAAAATAAATTACCATTTACTATTGACCCGATTAAATCGGCACAAAAACGACTTGATTATATTGGATATTATCCACTTCAATCGGTAAATAGGGTTGATAGCCCAAAAAGTGATATTGAGTGTAGTTTGTCTTTTTATTATGATGAACAAAAACTCTGCATTATCAATATTGATGCAAAATTAACGTTAGAACAAACTTGTCAACGTTGTTTTAAACCTTTTGTCACTGAAGTTCATGTGACGAATAAATTTAGTCCTGTTAAGAGCGATGCTCAAGCAGAGACGCTACCGGAACATTATGAACCCGTTTTGATGAACGAGTTTGGTGAAGTAGATATATTAGCGTTACTTGAGGACGAAATTATTCTCTCGTTACCAATTGCGCCGGTACATGATAGTAAACACTGCGAAGTGTCAGAGGCAGATATGGTATTTGGTGAAATTCCTACTGAGAATGAAAAAACAAATCCATTTGCAATTTTAGTTAGTTTAAAGAATAAGGGGTAAATCCATGGCTGTTCAACAGAATCGTAAAACTCGTGCAAAACGTGGTATGCGTCGTTCTCATGATGCATTAACTGTTGCTAATATCTCAGTTGATGAATCAGGTAAAACACATTTGCGTCATCACGTAACCGCTGATGGTTATTATCGTGGTCGTAAAGTGATTTCTAAATAATTATTTAGTAATTAGAAATCCTCAGGTGACATTTTGGATAATCTAACCATTGCGTTAGATGCTATGAGCGGGGACTTCGGTCCTCGTATTGTTGTTCCTGCTGCAATACAAGCACTAAATAATTATCCAACTCTTTCAATTTTTCTGGTAGGGTGTCTAACAGAAATCAATCCTTTTTTGCCTAAAGAAAAAGCAAAGTTAATTACTCAATACCAACAAGAAGGTCGATTAATGTTGATAGAATCGACATCAGTAATAGCTAATGATATGAAACCTTCTTATGCAATTCGTAATAGTCAAGGATCTTCTATGAGAATTGCGCTTGAACTAGTTAAAGATAATAAAGCTCAAGCATGTGTAAGTGCTGGTAATACTGGTGCGTTAATGGGGCTGTCAAAACTACTTTTGCATTCATTGATGGGTATAGATCGTCCTGCACTCGTTGCTATAGTTCCAGCATTAAACAATCAAAATACAGTAGTATTGGATTTAGGAGCTAATGCTGAGTGTGATAGTGATATGTTAGTTCAGTTTGCGATAATGGGTGAAATTTTAGCTAAAACAGTGCTTAATATTGAATATCCTCGTGTTGCATTACTTAATATTGGTGAAGAAGACATTAAAGGTTTGGATAAAATTCGTGCGGCTTCTGCTATTTTGAAATCAAATAACAAAATTAATTATATCGGTTATTTAGAAGGTAACGAACTTTTAACGGGTAAAACTGATGTACTCGTTTGTGATGGTTTTGTGGGTAATGTAACGTTAAAAACAGTGGAAGGCTTAATAAAAATTTTTACGTCTTCTTTTAAATTATCGTTAGGCCATAATTCATTATTATTGAAATTATTGAGTAAATGGCTACAAAGAAAAATTGCAAAAAATTTTGGTTATTTAGATCCCGGACGATATAATGGCGCTTGCTTGCTTGGACTTCGAAGTATTGTGATTAAAAGTCACGGTAGTGCCAATCAAAAATCATTTTATGCAGCAATAGAACAAGCTATTTTGGCTATACAAACAAATATACCTGAGAAGATAGCAACGAGCCTTTCTTCCGCACTACCCGAGAGCGAATAATTAGATGTATACAAAGATATTAGGAACTGGGAGTTATCTTCCAAAACAGATAAGAACTAATGCAGATCTTGAAAAGATGGTTGATACCAGTGATGAATGGATCACAACGCGTACTGGTATTAAAGAAAGACGTATCGCAGAGCCAGATGAAACTGTAACGAGCATGGCTTATGAAGCTGCTATAAATGCAATTGAAATGGCCAATATCGATAAAAAAGAAATCGGTATGATTATTGTTGCAACAGCAACTTCGGTCAATGCATTTCCAAGTTCTGCAACAGAATTACAAGCTAAATTAGGTATTGGTGATGTCGTTGCTTTTGACGTGTCAGCTGCTTGTTCTGGATTTATTTATGCGCTTGATATTGCTGACAAATATGTTAAAAGTGGTGCAATTAAATATGCTTTAGTTGTTGGTTCTGACATGTTAACCCGTGGTGTTGATCCAAATGATCGAGGCACCATTATCATTTTTGGGGATGGTGCAGGAGCGGTTGTTGTCGGCGCATCAGAAGAACCAGGTATTATTGCTTCGCATCTTCATGCTGATGGTCGTTATGGTGATTTATTAAAATATCCATATGTTGATCGCCGTAATATGAATGATCCTGTTTATATGACAATGCATGGCAATGAAGTGTTTAAAGTGGCAGTTAAAGAACTGTCAAATTTGGTTGACGAGCTTTTAACTGAGAACACGCTCAATAAAGCAGATTTAGATTGGTTAGTTCCGCATCAAGCTAATTTAAGAATTATTTCTGCAACCGCAAAACGCTTAGATATGGATATGAATAAAGTTATTGTCACATTAGATAAGCAGGGCAATACTTCTGCTGCTTCTGTGCCTTGTGCTTTAGATACTGGTGTAAGAGATGGACGAATTCAACGAGGTCACCTAATTTTATTAGAAGCCTTTGGTGGCGGATTTGTTTGGGGATCTGCACTAATTAGATTTTAGTTTATGAAGTATTTTTAATGATCAAGGATTTAATAATGACCAAATTTGCAATGGTATTTCCAGGACAAGGCTCTCAAGCTGTCGGTATGTTAAAAGATCTTGCTGATAATTTTCCGATTGTCAAATCAACATTTGATGAAGCTTCTGATGTGTTAGGTTATGATTTGTGGGATTTAGTACAAAAAGGCCCAGTTGAAGAACTAAATAAAACATGGCAAACACAGCCAGCACTACTTGCTTCATCTGTTGCAATATTTAGAGTCTGGCAAAGTGTTAATGGTACTCAACCTGGTTTTATGGCTGGTCATAGTTTAGGCGAATATTCTGCTTTAGTTTGTGCAGGCGTGATTGAGTTTAAAGATGCGATTAAATTAGTCGAATTACGCGGAAAATTAATGCAAGAAGCCGTGCCAAGCGGCACAGGTGCAATGTATGCTATTATTGGATTAGATAACGAATCAATTAGCAAAGCATGTGAGCAAGCGGCTCAAGGGCAGATTGTTGCGCCAGTGAATTTTAATTCGCCTGGTCAAGTAGTTATTGCTGGTAATAAAGAAGCTGTTGAACGTGCAGGCTCACTATGTAAAGATGCGGGTGCTAAGCGTGCATTACCGCTTGCTGTTAGCGTGCCATCACATTGTGCATTAATGAAGCCAGCAGCTGACAAATTAGCGACTACATTAAACGATATTGAATTTAACACACCAAAGTTTGCTGTTATCAATAATGTCGATGTTAAAGTTGAAACATCTGCAGAAAAAATCAAAACTGCATTAATTGCTCAGCTTTATAGCCCTGTACGTTGGACTGAAACTGTTGAATATATGGCAAAACAAGATGTAAAAATTTTAGTTGAAATGGGTCCTGGGAAAGTATTAACGGGATTAACTAAACGTATTGTTGATACACTTTCTGGTCTTGTGGTTAATGATAAAGTATCATTAGAAACGGCATTAGAAAACACAAAGTAAAATGGTAAAAGAGGTGGTTATGAACCTATCAGGAAAAATTGCTTTAGTTACGGGAGCAAGTCGTGGAATTGGTAAAGCAATTGCAGAAAAGTTAGTTGCTTGTGGCGCAACTGTTATTGGTACGGCAACAACAGAAAAAGGTGCTGAAGCTATTAGCCATTACTTAGGATCAAATGGTAAAGGTCTTGCTTTAAATGTGACAGATGAAACATCAATTGAGTCGGTTATTAGTGCAATTAAGACTGAATTTGGTGATATTGATATTTTGGTTAATAACGCAGGTATTACTCGTGATAATTTATTAATGCGAATGAAAGAAGACGAATGGCAAGATATTTTGAATACAAATTTAACATCTGTTTTTCGCTTATCTAAAGCATTATTGCGCACAATGATGAAAAAACGCTATGGAAGAATTGTAACCATTGGCTCAGTAGTAGGCACAATGGGAAATGCTGGCCAAGCTAACTATGCTGCAGCTAAAGCTGGGTTAATTGGTTTTAGTAAATCATTAGCACGTGAAGTTGCATCACGAGGTATTACTGTTAACGTGGTTGCACCTGGTTTTATTGCAACTGATATGACTGATGCATTAACAGATGAACAAAAATCTTTAACATTAGCACAAGTTCCTACTGGACGATTAGGTGAACCAGCAGAAATAGCTAATGCAGTAGCATTTTTAGTATCAGATGAAGCATCTTATATTACTGGTGAAACTTTACATGTCAATGGCGGCATGTATATGGTGTAATTGGTTAGAATAGTGTAAAATGAGCCATTATTTTAACGGTTTGAACAAAAACTAAGCAATTGGGTTGAAAAATGATTGGCATCTTTTTCAACATTTTATAAACTTACATTCACCGCCACTTTCGGCGATTTTTATAGGAAAAAAAAGAGTATGAGCACTATTGAAGAGCGAGTTAAGAAAATTATTGTTGAGCAACTTGGTGTAAAAGAGGAAGAAGTTAAAAACGAATCTTCTTTCATTGAAGATCTTGGCGCTGACTCTCTTGATACAGTTGAATTAGTTATGGCTTTAGAGGAAGAATTTGATACTGAAATTCCTGACGAAGAAGCTGAAAAAATTACAACTGTTCAATCTGCAATTGATTATATTACTGCAAATCAATAAGGTTAGTAGAGTTTTTATGATAGGCGGTCAAATGATCGCCTAGTTTATATTTATATCTTTAATTATTAACTTAAAAACAAGTCGGTATAAATCTTTAGAAAACTCAAAATAAAAATTTTCAATGATTCAAATTTCATTTCAATCCTTTCCTGGAGGGCAATGTGTCTAAACGCAGAGTTGTTGTTACTGGAATGGGCATGATATCTCCTGTAGGTAATACAGTTGAATCCACTTGGCAAGCTTTGTTAGCTGGGCAAAGTGGTGTTGAACTCATAGAGCACTTTGATACAGCCCCTTTCGCAACGCGCTTCGCAGCGATGGTTAAAAACTTTAATGGCGAAGATTATAATATTTCACGCAAAGATGCACGTAAAATGGATTATTTTATCCAATATGGTATTGCTGCAGGTATGCAGGCAATGCAAGATGCAGGCATTGAAATCACGAATGAAAATGCAGAACGAATCGGTTGTGCTATAGGTTCAGGTATTGGTGGGCTTGGGTTGATTGAAGAAAACCACAGTGCATTAGTAAATGGTGGACCACGCAAAATTAGCCCGTTTTTTGTACCATCAACAATTGTTAATATGATTGCGGGACACTTATCTATTATTTATGGATTAAAAGGACCGAGTATTACTATTGCAACAGCTTGTTCTTCAGGTGTTCATAATATTGGTCATGCTGCACGCATGATTGCTTATGGTGATGCAGATGCTATGTTAGCGGGTGGTGGCGAAAAAGCGAGTACTCCATTGGGTATCGGTGGTTTTGGTGCAGCTCGTGCTTTATCAACTAATAACGACAATCCTAAAGCAGCAAGCCGTCCTTGGGATAAAGACCGTGATGGTTTTGTGTTGGGTGATGGTGCAGGAATCATGTTCTTAGAAGAATATGAACACGCCAAAAAACGCGGAGCTAAGATTTATGCTGAACTAGTTGGATTTGGTATGAGTGGTGATGCTTATCATATGACTTCGCCTCCAGCCGATGGTAGTGGTGCGGCCTTAGCAATGAAATGTGCACTTCGTGATGCAGGTATTGCTCCAGATCAGGTTGGTTATATTAATGCTCATGGTACATCGACCCCCGCTGGTGATAAGGCTGAAACCCAAGCGGTAAAAAGTATTTTTAAAGAAAATGCTAGCAAAGTGATGGTGAGTTCAACTAAATCTATGATAGGGCATTTATTGGGTGCAGCTGGTGCGGTTGAGTCAATTTTCACTGTCCTAGCATTACGTGATCAAGCTGTTCCGCCGACAATTAATCTTGATAATCCTGATGAGGGGTGTGATCTTGATTATGTTCCTCATACAGCGCGTCAGGTTAAAAATTTAGAATATGCACTTTGTAACTCTTTTGGTTTTGGCGGAACCAATGGTTCGGTACTATTTAAAAAAATATAATTTTTAATTATTTTCCCATCACAAAAAGTGGTGGGAATTTATTCATTTCTTGTTAATGTGTTGTCAATAATAGTCCATTTTTATTAAGTAAAAATGTAGCGTATTCCCCATCTTTCCAACATTTTATTTGGTCAATTGAATGTTAAAGCTTATTTTATATTCATACTAACAAATATTCTTTTTCCTTGATTGAAGACGATATGTTTAGTGTATGTTCAAATTTTATTCTTATATTTTAGGAGCTTTAAATTCGGCAGATGCCTGCTATTCATGATGGCTTTACTGTATCAGAAGCAATACATGATTATTGGTATGGAAAAAAGTAGCGATAGGTACTTTTGCAATGTTAATGTTAATTGATAGTGATCCAGATCCAGATATGATTGAAACTGTATATAATTTCAGTGAATCTGTCGGTTTACCAACCAAGCTGGCTGAATTTGGCTTAGCTAATACCAGTGATGAAGAGTTGATGAAAATCGTTATAAAAGTAGCAAATACAGAGGGATTACGTCGTAAATAGTTTTGCACTTTTTTAGATTAATTGTGCTAACTTTAAATGTACTCTGGTTGGTTTTTACATCAAGAATTTTTATTTCTTTTACATTTTGTTGTAAGTTCATGTAGGTAAAGAGAATAAGAATATTCTTCTTGCTTATGTTATAATTCAAAGCCAATTTTATAGCTTCATTTCTGGTAATTATGGCAGAACCAAAATTTATTCATCTTCATTTGCATAGTGATTTCTCTATGATTGATGGAATTGCTAAGGTAGGTGCATTAGTAAATGAAATGAGCAAGTTGCAGATGCCTGCATTTGCAATCACTGATTTTACTAATCTTTGTGGACTGGTTAAGTTTTACGGCTCAGCAATGTCAAAAGGTATTAAACCCATCATTGGTGCAGATCTCGCTATTAGAAGTTCTCAATTGCCTGATGATATTTATCGTTTAACTCTGTTAGCTGCTAATAATCGGGGATATCAAAATCTTACTTTATTAATTTCTAAAGCTTATCAGCGAGGATACATTGGAGATTTGCCTGTTGTTGATAATGAGTGGTTAATTGAGCATCGAGAAGGGTTAATTGTATTAGCTGGACGTGAAAGTGATATTGGTATCGGTATCGTTCGCAATAATCAAAGTATTATTGAGCATGCTATTAATTTTTACCTTGAAAATTTTAATGAGCATTTTTATTTTGAGTTAGTACGGACTAAACGAATCAATGAAGAGCTATTTATTCATAGTGCAGTAAGATTAGCTGAACAGTATCAATTACCCGTGGTTGCTTCTAATGATGTTCACTTTTTAAAATCTTCAGATTTTGAGGCTCACGAAATTCGTGTTGCTATTCATGATGGGAATACACTTGAAGATCCCTCTCGACCTAAAAATTACTCAGCAGAGCAGTATTTACGATCTGAACAGGAAATGTGTGAACTATTCTCTGACATACCAGAAGCGCTTGAAAATAGTGTTGAAATAGCAAAGCGCTGTAATGTAACCATTCGGTTAGGTGAATATTTTTTACCTAAATTTCCTACTGGTGATATGTCGACAGAAGATTTCTTAGTGCATAAATCGCGTGAAGGTTTAGAAGAAAGACTTGAGTTTTTATTTCCCGATCCAGAAGTTAGAAAACAAAGAAGACCTGAATATGATGAGCGTTTAGAAACAGAATTAACAGTTATTAATCAAATGGGTTTTCCTGGATACTTTCTAATCGTTATGGAATTTATTCAATGGTCGAAAGATAATGATATTCCCGTCGGACCTGGGCGTGGTTCAGGTGCGGGTTCACTAGTTGCGTATGCTTTAAAAATTACCGATTTAGACCCACTGGCGTTTGACTTACTTTTTGAACGATTTTTGAATCCAGAACGTGTTTCAATGCCTGATTTTGATGTTGACTTTTGTATGGAAAAGCGAGATCTAGTAATTGATCATGTTGCTGATATGTATGGTCGTGATGCAGTCTCTCAGATTATTACTTTTGGAACTATGGCGGCTAAAGCAGTAATCAGGGATGTTGGCCGAGTACTTGGACATCCTTATGGCTTTGTTGATCGGATTTCCAAATTAATTCCCTTAGATCCGGGAATGACATTGGTTAAAGCTTTTGAAGTTGAGCCTCAACTTCAGGAGTTATACGATAATAATGAAGAAATTAAATCATTAATTGATATCGCACGTCAATTAGAAGGTGTAACTAGAAATGCAGGTAAGCATGCTGGGGGCGTTGTAATTTCACCAACTAAGATTACAGATTTTTCGCCAATTTATTGTGATCCAGAAGGAAATCACCCAGTAACCCAGTTTGATAAAAATGATGTTGAATATGCAGGCCTTGTTAAATTTGACTTTTTAGGACTAAGGACATTAACCATTATTGATTGGGCAATCAAAATGATTAATGAACGTCAGTTAAGAGAAGGAAATAAACCTATCGATATTACTCGAATTCCTCTCGATGATCAGGCGTCATTTGATTTGTTATTGAAAGCCGAAACAACAGCTGTGTTCCAACTTGAATCTCGAGGTATGAAAGACTTAATAAGGCGATTAAAACCTGACTGTTTTGAGGATATGATCGCTTTAGTTGCCTTATTTAGACCAGGTCCGTTACAATCAGGTATGGTAGACAACTTTATTGACCGTAAACATGGCAGAGAAGAAGTGTCCTATCCTGATATTAAATATCAACATGAATCATTAAAACCTATCTTAGAACCAACATACGGTATTATTTTGTACCAAGAACAAGTTATGCAAATTGCTCAGACTTTGTCGGGTTATACATTAGGTGGTGCGGATTTATTACGTCGAGCTATGGGGAAGAAAAAACCTGAGGAAATGGCAAAGCAACGCTCTGTTTTTAAAGAAGGTGCCGAAAAGCAAGGTATCGATGGTGAGCTTTCCATGCGCATTTTTGATTTAGTGGAAAAATTTGCCGGTTATGGTTTTAATAAATCTCATTCAGCAGCTTATGCGCTTGTTTCTTATCAAACATTATGGTTAAAAACTCACTATCCAGCAGAATTTATGGCTGCAGTTATGACTGCCGATATGGATAATACTGATAAAATTGTCGGTTTGGTTGATGAATGCTTACGGATGGGATTAAAGGTTAATCCACCAGATATTAATAGTGGTCTTTATCATTTTCATGTGAATGATAAAGGTGAGATTGTTTATGGGATTGGGGCTATAAAGGGTGTCGGTGAAGGTCCTATTGAGGCAATTGTTGAAGCACGTAATAGTGGTGGATATTTTAAAAATATATTCGAACTTTGTGCTCGAACAGATATGAAAAAGATCAACCGCCGTGTACTTGAAAAACTTACTATGGCAGGGGCATTTGATAAATTAGGCCCTCACAGAGCAGCTATTTTGCATAGTATTAATGATGCAATGCAGGCAGCGGATCAATATGCAAAAGCTCAAGATATTGGTCAAGAAGATATGTTTGGAGTCTTAGCGGAAGAACCTGAACAAGTTGAGCATGCTTATGCTGCGGTACCTGAATTACCCGATCAAGTTTTGCTTGATGGAGAACGTGAAGCTTTAGGGCTTTATTTAACAGGGCATCCTGTAACGCAATATTTAAAAGAATTAAATCGTTATACTGGTGGATTGCGAATTAGTGAAGCATCTCCGACAGGCTGGGGAAAAACAGTTACTTTTGCTGGTATTGTTACTGATGCTAGGACTCGAATTACTAAAAAAGGTAAAAAAATTGGCTTGTTTACTTTAGATGATCGTTCAGGTCGTATTGATGGTATGCTTTTTGCGGAATCTTTGGAAAATTTTGGACATTTACTCGTAAAAGATAAGATCTTAATTGTTACAGGCCAAGTTAGTAATGATGATTTTAATGGTGGTTTTAAAATGTCAGTGCGAGATATTGTTGATCTAAAAGATGCCCGTACTAAATATGTAAAAGGATTGTCTATTACATTAACTGAAAGCGAAGCAAATCAAGCAATATTGCAACGTTTACAACAACTTTTAGAACCTTATCGTCATGGTAGTGTGCCTGTTAGCTTATATTATCACCGGGATGATTCGGTTGTTAGGATTCAATTCGGTACGACATGGAGGGTTATTCCAGAGGACGCTCTGATTATTGAATTAAAGACACTTATTGGCATAGATCGTATTGAATTTGAGTTTGAATAAGAAAACAAACTTATTAATAGTAGTCTGGTTGATTAATTAAATTTATTAAATAATGTTACTTTAATTAAATGTAAGTGGTATAACATTTTGAATAGTTGAAGTCTAATAATATAAATTTAGGTGACTTCAATGAGTATTACATAGTAGAATTGGATTAATTTTATTTTAAAAATTAGCCAGTATACTGTATTAGATGTGTATTTTTTTAAAATACCAAATAAATTAAGAGGCAATTACAAGCGTTATGAACAATTTTTTGGAATTTGAAAAGCCGATAGCGGAATTAGAAGCAAAAATTAATTCCTTAAAGAATATTGATTCGCAACAAGTTGAATTAGATATTAATTTAGATAAAGAGATTAAGCAATTACATAAAAAAAGTCGTGAATTAACAAAAAAAATATTTGCTAATTTAACTCCCTGGGAAATTGCGCAACTAGCTAGACATCCAAATCGTCCTTATACATTGGATTATCTGAAAGAAATTTTTACTGATTTTGATGAATTAGCTGGTGATAGGGCTTATGCCGATGACAAAGCAATTGTTGGTGGAATAGCTCGTATTGATGGAAGATCTGTGGTGGTTATTGGGCATCAAAAAGGTCGAGAAACAAAACAGAAAATTTACCGGAACTTTGGTATGCCCGCTCCAGAAGGGTATCGTAAAGCTTTACGATTAATGCAATTAGCGGAGCGTTTTAAATTACCGATTATCACTTTTATTGATACTCCAGGTGCTTATCCCGGTATTGGTGCCGAAGAGCGAGGGCAAGCAGAAGCTATTGCTCGTAATTTAAGAGAAATGTCACGTCTTAAAGTACCAACTATTTGTACAGTAATTGGAGAGGGAGGCTCTGGGGGCGCTCTTGCTATTGGGGTTGCCGATAAAGTTAATATGCTTCAATATAGTACTTACTCTGTTATATCGCCAGAAGGTTGTGCTTCGATTTTATGGAAAAGTGCTGATAAAGCACCAGTTGCAGCTGAAGCTATGAATATGACTGCAGATAAATTACTAAAATTGAATCTTATTGATTCGATTATACCTGAGCCACTGGGCGGTGCCCACCGTGATTATGCTGTTGTATCTAATTCACTCAAAACACAGTTACTTAGTGATCTTGATGAACTTGAAAGTATGGATTTATCTGTATTACTAGAAAGAAGATATCAACGCTTGATGAACTATGGCTACGTAAGGTAATTTTAAATTTGGAATATTGTAATGAAAAAATCGACAGGCTTACTACGTATCCTTAAAGCAACAAAATATTCTTTAAAAGGCTTAAAATCGGCGATCAAACATGAAGCTGCATTTCGCCAAGAGTTAATTCTATTAGTTGTGGCTTATATTGTTGTAATGCTAATTGATTTCTCTATTTATGAGCGTATTTTGCTACTTGGTTCAATTGGAGTGGTGATGATTACTGAGTTAATAAATAGTGCAATTGAGTGTGTAGTTGATCGTATTGGCTCTGAAAGGCATGATTTATCTGGCCGAGCAAAGGATTACGGCTCGGCGGCGGTATTTTTGTCGTTATTATTGACTATTATTTTGTGGATTTATCTATTTTCTTGTCATTTTTCATCATGATTTTTGATTTAAACGTAGGTTTTCCTGAAAGTTTTTGACAATAGTTTAATCGCAAAAAACTATTCTTAAACTAGAATAGGATTGGTTTTCCAATAAAAATTTATAAAAATATTATTATAATTACGCTGGAAAATAAAAATAACAACGCTTTTGTAGGAAAATACAGGGTTATTTACACTTTATGGTTAAAATAATCCTCTAAAAACTTATAAGGCGTTTTTTTCGAAATCGCTTTATGGGGTTTAATTGTATTATAATAGCTAATAAATCGTTTAATATTGTGTTTTCTATCTTTTTAATGGCTAAATATTTTCTGATTATTCTACATTTCCATTAAAGTTCGTATCACTCTTTTGAGCTTTCCCATTCGTTTGTGGACAGGCTAGTTTCGTGAATTCTTGATGGATACGATGGTTGTTACACGTTTTAACAAATAGCTCTTCACCAGTGCCTTGATATTCATGTCCATTCTTGGAATAAATACATTCAATGATAAAGGATATTGGGTTAACACATTGTTTATATAAATAGTGCTGAATTAAATCGGGATTTATTGGGGTAAATGCCTGCATAAAAGTTCATGTGAAAAATCATCAATACTGACCGACAAATAAATACTCTCGCATTTTTTGTTTGGTTTCGTTTTTAAGCAAAGATAAAGGTAAACGTTTGGCATCAACTATAGCATTTACCCAGATAGGTTTTGTTATAGCGTTTAGCTTGTCGCCTTAATTTAACTTCAATGGACTTTCCGACTTTAACCAGACGTTTAATTTTTATATGTAAATGATGCAACTATTGGTTATCAATTATAGATTAAGTTAATTGTATAGACTGAATTACCATATCTTTATCAATACCATCTATCACTTCAGCATGACCAATTTTAGTTGGTATAACAAGCCTTAATTGCCCAGATAATACTTTTTTGTCTCGTAACATATGTGGCAGATAAGATTCAATTGACATTTTTTTGGGTCTGTTAACAGGTAGTTTAGCGCGAATTAATAAGTTCTTAATTCGTTCAATATCAGTTTGATCCAATTTACCAAGTAGTTTGGCTGTTTGTGCAGCCATTAGCATACCAACACTGACAGCTTCGCCATGTAGCCAATTTCCATAGCCTAGTTCTGCTTCTATGGCATGCCCATAAGTGTGACCAAGATTTAAGATTGCTCGCATGTTTTGTTCTGTTTCGTCAGCAGCAACCACTTGTGCTTTGAGTTCACAGCAATGGTAAATACAGTAGCTTAATGCATTAACATCTAGGTTTAGTAAATCGTTGATGTGTTCTTCAAGCCAATCAAAAAATTTAGCATCTAAAATAATGCCGTATTTTATAACTTCGGCAAGTCCAGCCGAAAGCTCTCTTTGTGGTAATGTTTTTAAACAACTAAGATCAATCACTACAGACTGTGGTTGATAAAATGCACCAATCATATTTTTACCCAGTGGGTGATTAATCGCTGTTTTACCTCCTACCGAGGAATCAACCTGTGATAATAGCGTTGTCGGCACTTGAATAAACTTAATTCCACGTTGATAAGCTGAAGCGGCAAATCCTGCAATGTCACCAATCACACCTCCACCTAGTGCTATAAGTATACTACTGCGAGTATGATTGTTTGCCAGTAACGTTGTCAAAATGCTATTCCATGTTTCCATGGTCTTATATTTTTCACCATCGGGAACAACAACTGAATCGGTTTTTACACCATGCTTTTCAAGCATATCAATTAGTGTTTGTAAATAAAGTGGGGCTATGGTTTCATTGGTCGCAATGAGTACGCGTTGTCCTGCTTGGAGTTTAAAATGTTGAAATTCACTTAGTAGATTTTCACCAATTGTGATTGGATAACTGCGTTTAGCTAGCGCTACATTTAATGTTTTTTGCATATTAATTTCCAGACAAGTCAAAGTGGATTTATTGTTGCATGTTAGCGATAAAAAAGTGGCAGTGCAACTTAGAATCATTTAAACTTATTGATAATTTTGATTTGTGATATTAAATTTTATATGTCTTTATCTATTGTTTTAGCACAAAAAAATTGGTGTGTGGGCGACATTGAAGGGAACGTTCAGCAGATTATTGAATTGATAAATAGCCACTCCTCCGATGATCTCATTATTTTTTCAGAACTTGCTTTATGCGGTTATCCACCTGAAGATTTAATTTTTCGTTCTGATTTTAAAGCTCGTTGCCAAAAAGCATTATCGTTGATTCAACAAGCGAGTCGGCACTGTGCAGTTATTGTTGGACATCCACATTGGCAAGATCAAAATATTTATAATGCTCTTTCATTTTTTCATGATGGCGAATTGCTAGCTCGCTATCATAAACAGCGATTACCTAATTATGATGTATTTGATGAAAAGCGTTACTTTACGGCTGACAATCAAACTTGCGTAGTTGATTTTAAAGGTAAAAGGATTGGTTTACTAATTTGTGAAGATCTTTGGCAATTTGAACCAGTTGATAATATCCATAAGGCTCAGGCTGATTTTGTTGTGGCTATTAACGCTTCGCCTTATGACTGCGACAAGCAGAAAAATCGTCGAGAGTTAGTTAAACAGCATGTTAAACGAACAGGTTTACCTTTCATTTATGTTAATCAAGTGGGTGGTCAAGACGAGCTGGTGTTTGATGGCGGATCATTTGTTTGTAATGAGCTTGGTGAAATTGTTTGTCAGCTAAAATCATTTGAGGAGCAAATTTCTTCTTTTGAATATGGTGTAAATCATCAGGCGATAATTGATAATAATGAAAATGATCAATTAGCTTCAGTTTATGATGCATTGGTACTTGCGACTCGCGATTATGTTACTAAAAATGGCTTTCAAGGTGCAGTATTAGGACTGTCTGGAGGGATTGATTCAGCTTTAACCCTTGCTATTGCAGTTGATGCGCTAGGGAAAGATAAAGTTCAGGCAGTGATGATGCCATTTCGTTATACTGCTGATATTAGTATTGCTGATGCCAAAGAAGAAGCTGAAATATTAGGGGTTGAATTTGATATTATTTCGATTGAGCCAATGTTTGATGCGTTTATGGCATCGTTAAGTCCAATGTTTGTTGGTACGCCAAAAGATACTACTGAAGAAAATCTTCAAGCACGTTGTCGTGGTGTTGTTTTAATGGCACTATCAAATAAACGGCGCAGGCTGGTGCTGACAACGGGTAATAAAAGTGAAATGTCGGTAGGTTATGCAACTCTTTATGGCGATATGGCTGGTGGGTTTGATGTTCTGAAAGATGTGCCTAAAACCATGGTTTTTGCATTGTCAAAATATCGGAATACTCGTTCTTATGTTATTCCTGAAAGAGTGATCACTCGCCCTCCATCAGCAGAGTTGGCTCCAGATCAAAAAGATGAAGACAGTTTACCGCCTTATGATATTTTAGATGGAATTTTGAAAGGTTATGTCGAACTTGATCTTTCCGTTGAACAACTTATTGAGCAAGGTTATGATGAAGCAACTGTAAGGCGTGTTATTAAATTGGTTGATATAAATGAGTATAAACGTCGCCAATCAGCGGTCGGTCCGAAAATAACAGCTCGTAACTTTGGCAAAGGTCGCCGTTATCCTATTACTTCTGCTTTCGGATTTAAAAATTGGTGATCTTGAATTAAAGGTAAATTAAATATGAAAAAGATTGAAGCTATTATTAAACCATTTAAATTAGATGATATTCGAGAGGCACTTGCTGATCAAGGTATTACAGGTATGACAGTTACTGAAGTTAAAGGTTTTGGTCGTCAAAAGGGGCATACTGAACTTTATCGCGGTGCGGAATATATGGTTGATTTTCTGCCGAAGGTGAAAATTGAACTTATTGTGTCTGATGATATTTTAGAAATGTGTATTGAGACTATTATGAAGACAGCACAAACTGGTAAAATTGGTGATGGCAAAATTTTTGTTTATAACGTTGAACAAGTCATTCGTATTCGAACTGGCGAAATGGATGAATCTGCGATTTAGTTTAAATTACTGAATGTCAGGTCGTTCTTGTTTGAGAAGCTCAGAAGTCACAATACCTTGAATAGAACAAATAAGAAGGTTCATATTTGGGCTTTTTTCGAGTAATAGCAGTTTTTCGGTGGTATCTGGAGCTGGAATGGTTTTAACACCGACAACAGTTCCGGTATTTTTATGCCAAGTTTGGAGATCGTCATTAATATTACGAATCTTTGGATTTGCGATATACAGTAGGTTATCTTCCATATTTTTCCAATCTACAAAATTCAAAGCATCTTTGATTTGATTAATATCATTATCGATTATAAATCCCCAGAAATAATATTTTCCCATTTTGCCAAGATCCATGGCACTATCATAATAGCCAATGATTGTTAGGTTTTTATAAGTCATAGGAGTTTTGAAATAAACGTAGTTTTTAGTTATATCAGAGCGATTTTCAATAACAATATTGGCTTGATTTTTATTAAAAACTTTTATATTAGTATATTTTTCTAGTTCATTTTTATTACTATAAACTTCTTTAAAAAAATCAGAGTTGCAAAGCATTAACGAATCAATCAATGGCACTTTATCGGCTGATGCGATAAAAGAATAAAATATAAAAAATAGAGTAATGATGTTTTTTATCATATTGATTCGATTAGGCAAAATTTAGGTACCAAAATTAATGACCCCGTGATTGTATAATTATTACGACAGAATAACAATGTTAAAGCTATTTTCTTTTTTTCTAACTATTTAGCTTTGTCTTTCTTTGCTAAAACTCTTTACAAAAATTAATTTAATTTCACAAAAATATAATTTATCAAGTAATAATGTATTTTATATTTATATATGGAATGCAGATCGCATATTTATGTATTAATTTAGAAATAGTTTGAATATAAAATAACTATAATTTAGATTAACTAGTAAGTTACTTCAGTTACTCAATAAAGTTTAGATGGAAATTAATTATGTGCTCAACATTTGCAAATCGAATTTTAACAGAGCTTTCTGACGTTGAAGATATTTCAATTAAAACGTTTTTTGGAGGATTTAGTGTTAATAGTAAAGATATAATGTTTGGTTGGGTTACCCAAAAAAGCTTTTATTTAAGAGGGCATCCAGATTATCGTTCACTTTTTATTGATTTGGGTATGCAGCCATTAAGTATAACGACAGGCATGTCTACTAAATTGCTTGATTATTATAAGGTAGGTAATGAACTTTTTAAGGATCATGAAAAACTGTTTTCTATGGTACAGATGGTGATAAAGTATACTAAAAAAGAGCAATATGAAAAAAACGAAATCAAAGCAAAGCGGATAAAAGAGTTGCCAAATATGACTTTGTCGTTAGAAAGGTTATTGTGTAGTGTTGGAATTAAAGATGTTGATACCTTTCAAAAGGTAGGTTATTTGAACGCATATTATAAAATAAAACAAAAAAAAGAGGCCATTTCCATTAATATATTGTTTGTTTTATATAGTTCTTTACATCGTTTTCATGTTGCAACCTTGTCCAAGGAGACTAAAAAAGAAATTGAACTCGAATATCAATGTTTTTTAAACCAGATGGATAATGACTCATATAAAGAATAATTTTGACTGGCTATGTTGATCAAAGTACTTATAATAATATCACCATAATAATAACAGTTATCTAAAAATGCTTTACGATGAAGTATAATTACATTTTTAGATAATTTTTTATGGTTGATATTATTTATGTTTTCTATCTACTATTTAGTTTAGTCAATTTGATGGTTTTCTACGTGGTGGACGTCTAAATGGTTTGGGATGAGGCAAATCAACCAGTAGCGCAGAAGGATCATATTGACTAACAGGAATAGCATGATCAATTGCTTTTTCAATAGCAGGTAAATTTTGTGAATAACGTTCACAGGCTAATGAAATTGAGTAACCTCCAGCTCCTGCACGCCCTGTTCTTCCAATTCGATGACGATAATCATCACAATCATCAGGCAGATCATAATTAAAAACGTGAGTAACATTAGGTATATGTAATCCTCTGGCTGCGACATCGGTAGCAACTAAAATATCAAGATGACCTTGGGTAAATTGTTCTAAAATTGATAAACGTTTTTTCTGAGCAATATCACCAGTTAATAATCCAACACGATGACCATCAGCGATAAGGTGCCGCCAAATCTTTTCGCAAGTTACTTTGGTATTAGCAAACACAATGCAACGATCAGGCCATTCTTCCTCAATTAGTGTTTGTAAAAGTGCTAATTTATCTTCGTTAGATGGGAAAAATAGTTCTTCTTTAATGCGATGCCCAATTTTTTGTTCTGGTTCAACTTCAATATACTGAGGATTATTCATATGCTCAAAGGCTAATTCACGCACGTTGTGTGTTAATGTTGCAGAAAACAACATGGTTAATCTTTTTTGTGGTGGTGTCATATGTTTGAAAACCCAACGTATGTCACGGATAAATCCTAAATCAAACATGCGATCGGCTTCGTCTAATACGACAACTTGAATTGCGTCTAAATTAATATAATTTTGCTTTGCATAATCAATCAATCGTCCTGTTGTGGCAATTAAAATATCGACCCCTGTGGAAAGCATTTTTAATTGTTTATCATAGCCATCACCACCAAAAGCTAATCCTAATTTTAATCCTGTTTCTTCAGATAGCCGTTCAGCGTCATGGTATATTTGTACAACTAATTCGCGTGTAGGGGCAATAATTATTGCTCTTGGTTGATTTATTCTGTGATCAGATAAAGGCTCATGATTCAACAAGTGATTAAATGTTGATGCTAAAAACGCCATGGTTTTGCCTGTTCCTGTTTGTCCTTGCCCAGCAATATCCATTCCGTTAGTGGTTAGCGGTAATGTCTTTTCTTGAATTGGTGTGCAATAAACAAATCCTTTTTTTTCAAGTGCTTTTAACACTGAAGGATGAAGAGGAAATTGGCTAAAAGTTGTTTTGGTAAGATATGATTGAATCATTATTGTTGTGAATATAATTATCAGAATTGTAAGATTATAACACACTAAATATAGTGACATCACTAATAATTATATCCTATTATACTAATTGCTAGTAGAGAAATTCAAAGTAATCTATTATGGTAAAAAGTAAAATTGTAGGAGACAAAAATGAGTGATAATATCGTTCAGTTATCAGAAGCAACTTTTGATAAAGTAGTTAATGAATCATCGAAACCAGTACTCGTTGATTTTTGGGCTTCATGGTGTGGGCCTTGTAAAATGGTTGCTCCGATTTTGGAAGAAATAGCTCAAGAATATAGCGATAAGATAGTTATTGCCAAATTGAATATTGAAGAAAATCCCAATATAGCACCTAAATTTGGTATACGAGGTATTCCTACTTTATTGATTTTCAAAAACGGACAAGTAGCTGCCACTCAAGTAGGAGCTTTATCTAAAGCTCAACTTAGAGATTTTATTGATCCTCAATTGTAATAATTACTTTATGTTTTTATAATATGGTTAATAGAGTAATGAATTTTACATTACTCTTTTGTTGTGTCTTTAATTTTACTAGATTTATTAATTTATAATAGTTATATTCAATTAAATATAGACAAATTAATAATTTTAGTGTAATCTGTGCTTCTCTTACATGTATCCCTTTCTGCAATTCATTGTTTTTATTGGTAAAGTGGTGAAATTCTATATTCAAATGTTTAATTATCATCAAAAGCTTAGCAATCGATTGAAATTAAGTGTTGTAAGAGAGCTTTTTATAAGCAAATTAAACAATTAAACAAAAATAATATTAAATTGCAAACATATCAATTTTATCCTCAAGAATTTTTAACATTATGAATTTAACTGAATTAAAAAACACTTCTGTTTCCGAGCTTGTAGCGCTTGGAGAAAAAAAGATGGGGCTTGAAAATCTTGCTCGACTTAGAAAACAAGACATTATTTTTGCAATCTTAAAACAACATGCCAAAAGTGGTGAAGATATTTTTGGTGATGGCGTACTGGAAATTTTGCAAGATGGATTTGGCTTTTTACGTTCAGCCGATAGCTCTTATTTAGCTGGTCCTGATGATATTTATGTATCACCAAGTCAGATTCGACGATTTAATTTAAGGACTGGTGATACCATTGCAGGTAAAATCCGTCCGCCAAAAGAAGGTGAACGATATTTTGCTTTATTAAAAGTAAATGAAGTAAATCACGATAAACCAGAAGATGCCCGCAATAAAATTCTTTTCGAAAACTTAACTCCACTTCATCCAAATTCTCGCTTACGAATGGAACGAGGTAACGGTTCTACCGAAGATATCACCGCAAGAGTTCTTGATTTAGCATCACCAATTGGTAAAGGTCAACGTGGCTTGATTGTTGCACCACCAAAAGCAGGTAAAACAATGCTTTTACAAAATATTGCACAAAGCTTAGCGGTTAATCATCCTGAATGCGAGTTAGTTGTATTAATGATTGATGAGCGTCCCGAAGAAGTGACCGAAATGCAGCGTCTAGTTAAAGGTGAAGTTGTTGCATCGACATTCGATGAACCAGCAGCAAGACATGTTCAAGTTGCTGAAATGGTTATTGAACGCGCAAAACGTTTGGTTGAACATAAAAAAGATGTGATTATTTTATTAGATTCGATCACACGTTTAGCTCGTGCATACAATACAGTTGTACCTTCATCAGGTAAAGTATTGACTGGTGGTGTGGATGCGAATGCATTACATCGTCCAAAACGCTTTTTTGGTGCTGCACGTAATGTGGAAGAAGGTGGTAGCTTAACAATTATTGCAACAGCATTGATCGATACTGGCTCTAAAATGGATGAAGTTATCTATGAAGAGTTTAAAGGTACAGGTAATATGGAAGTCCATTTATCTCGTAAAATTGCTGAACGTCGTGTGTTCCCTGCTATTGACTTTAATCGTTCTGGTACACGTAAAGAAGATCTAATGACTTCGCCTGACGAACTACAAAAAATGTGGATTTTACGCAAAATTCTTAACCCAATGGGTGAGACTGATGCAATGGAGTTCTTGATCGATAAACTTGCCATGACTAAAACCAATGATGAGTTTTTCGAAATGATGAAACGTTCATGATTTATTCAGTTGATAGTAAATATCATTAAAGTCATGAAAAAGAGCCGTATTGTATTCTGATACGGCTTTTTTTATGGCAAAATATAGCGTAATTTATAAAACTTAATTAAGTTTTAGGTGTTGTTAAAACCTTATGGTTAAGGTTATAGAGGTTTAATAAAGGAGCCAAATCATGTCAAAACAACAAATCGGTGTTATTGGAATGGCAGTTATGGGGCGAAATCTTGCGCTCAATATTGAAAGTCGAGGATTTTCTGTTGCTATTTATAATCGCTCTAAAGATAAAACAGAACAAGTCATGGCCGAACATTCTGATAAGAAATTGGTTCCTTATTATACAATTGAAGATTTTGTCAATTCTTTAGAAAAACCACGCCGTATCCTGATTATGGTGCAAGCAGGTAAAGGTACCGATGCGGTAATTGATGAGTTGCGTCCACTTTTAGATAAAGGTGATATTATTATCGATGGCGGGAATGCCTATTTTGAAGATACAATTCGTCGAAACAAAACATTGTTAGCAGAAGGATTTAACTTTATTGGTACTGGTGTTTCAGGTGGCGAAGAGGGAGCGCTAAAAGGTCCATCAATTATGCCTGGTGGGCAAAAAGAGGCTTATGAATTAGTTGCACCAATATTAGAGAAGATTGCAGCTAAGGCTAATGGTGAGCCTTGTGTTGCTTATATAGGTCCAAATGGTGCTGGTCATTATGTAAAAATGGCTCATAACGGCATTGAGTATGGCGATATGCAACTGATAGCTGAAAGCTATTCGGTATTAAAACATGCTGTTGGTTTAACTAATGATGAACTTGCTGAGGTGTTTACAGATTGGAATAAAGGCGAGTTAGACAGTTATTTAATCGAAATTACCGCTGATATCTTTAAGCATAAAGACGAAAACGGTAATTATTTAATTGATGTGATTTTAGATGCGGCAGGCAATAAAGGTACAGGTAAATGGACTAGCCAAAGTGCTTTAGATTTGGGTGAGCCTTTATCTTTAATCACTGAGTCTGTATTTGCTCGTTATCTATCAGCAATTAAAGATCAGCGAGTTGCGGCAGCAAAAGTGTTAAAAGGTCCTCAAAAAGCGCCTTATAGTGGTGATAAGCAGGAGCTCATAGAAAAAGTCCGTAAAGCACTGTATATGGGTAAAATTATCTCTTATGCACAAGGTTTTGCACAGCTAAAAGCCGCTTCTCATAAATATCAATGGAATTTAAATTATGGTGAAATAGCTAAGATTTTTAGAGCAGGGTGTATTATTCGTGCACAGTTTCTTCAAAAAATTACTGATGCTTATGCCGATAATAATGAGATTGATAATTTATTGTTAGCGCCTTATTTTAATCAAACGGTCGAGGCTTACCAACAATCATTGCGTGATGTGGTATCTTTAGCGGTGCAACAAGGTATTGCAGTTCCTACACTTTCAGCTGCGATTGCTTATTATGATAGTTATCGATCAGCGGTATTACCAGCTAATTTGATTCAAGCACAGCGGGATTATTTTGGTGCTCATACCTATGAGCGTATTGATAAAGAAGGTGTGTTTCATACTGATTGGTTAAATATTGAATCTTAATATTTTCAATTTGTAACCTTATTTTACTAGGGCGTGTTGATCTTTCATGATTATTTTTTAGACGGCATGATGTGAGTTATAATAATTCAGCCAAAAACAACCCTAACTCGATTCATCATGCCAAGAACAATGCTAACAGATAAACGGTGGGAAAAGCTACTACAAATAATGAAAAATACCGGCCGAGTTTATAATAAATCCGAGCATCGGATGACGTTTGAAGGGATCCTTTTCCGAATGAGAACCGGTATTCCTTGGCGAGATTTGCCAGAAGAGT
>NZ_LZHK01000129.1:0-58644 GCF_001690415.1 Gilliamella sp. Imp1-1 | reverse complement strand
GTAGTTGCTGTGCCCACGTTTTACGTGCCTTTGTGGGCACTAAAGCTTTTTTATGATTTCTTCCTGAAGCTGTGATTTTAAGCTCAGCTCGGCAAACATCTGCTTAAGTTTGCGGTTTTCAGCCTCCAGCTCTTTTAAGCGTTTGATATCCGAAGTTTCCATGCCGCCGTATTTTTCCCGCCATTTATAAAAAGTTGAATTACCCATACCATATTTACGGCAGAGTTCCTTGACAGGAATACCTGCTTCAGCTTCTTTTAAAATAGCGACGATTTGATGTTCAGTCATTTTTTTCATCATTAAATCCCCTTTTACTTTTATCATAGAGAATTTTCTACTTTTTTGCTGTACTATTTTAGGGGAGAGTTACAGTATTAATAATCTTCTAAGCGTGAATGAGTTAACAAATGCTCCCACTACCACTATAGAGATCGATCCTGCTATTTTCTGGGGAGGAATTTTTACTCGAGCGATTGATGGTTCATTATTTAGTGAGTGGGGATTTATCAATCAAAGAGCTTATCCTGATTCTCAGTGGCGAGATGGTGTTTATTGGACACGAGATCGAGAATCTTCTTCTAAACAATATCATGTATATTCTGATTCTGGGCATATAGGCACGGGAAATGACTCTTGGAATAACTATGTTGTATGTAAGGGGTAATTTTATTGTGTAACTTTTTTCTTTATAAAGTTGAGAGTATTGCTTTATTTGTGTAATAAAACCGTATTTATAATACTAAAATTAAAACATTTTTTAGTTGATGGAATATATTATTTATTAACTCAATTTTTAACTGGTGGAGTAGTGCTTTATCGTTATTCCATCAGTTAAAAATTTAGAATGAAAAACAATGTAACTACAATTTAAAGTGCAGTTCCTTTAGTTGGAATGAAAAAATCTTTGATATAAACATCTTCTATTTCTAATAACTTTATTTTTTTATCTATTCCACCAGCATAACCAGTTAAATTACCGTTTGCGCCGATAACTCGGTGGCAAGGAATAATGATTGATATGGGATTATGACCAACAGCCCCGCCTACGGCTTGGCTAGACATGCTTGCTTTGTTTGTTTTAATGGTGATCTGTTTTGCGATATCGCCGTAAGTAATGACCTGGCCATATGGAATTTTGCATAAAATTTCCCATACTAAGTTTCGAAAAGGTGTGCCATTTGGCGCAAGCTCTAATTGGTATGGATTCGGTCTTTTTCCTGAAAAATAATCATCAAACCATTTTTTTGTTGAGTTAAAAATGGGTAAATTAGATTTTTCTTCTGTTCGTGTATTGAGTGTGTGACCAAAATATTTTTCACCTTCAATCCAAGCCCCAACGAGCTTATTTTGTTGACTGGCTAGGGTTATTAGTCCCACTGGAGATGAATAATTGCATAAATAAAACATATTGATCTTTTAGTAACATTTAATAAATACACTATTAAATTATGCTTGTTTATGACGATAAATACTACAAATTTATCGATTAATATTATGAGCTAATAGTAAATGTGGAATATGGCTCATTGGTGAGCCATATATTTTGAAGTTATTTTGCTTGATTCTTGCCTTTTTCGACGTAGCTCATATCTCCAAGGCTTTCAACAATAAATTTACCATCGTCGGTGTAACGAATTTTAGTAACACTTGCGTTACCTAATCCAGCTGTAATTGGTTTATCTTGCCACTCTTGAACCATAGCCATAATTGCTAAACCGTGAGATACCACAAGCACGTTGCCACCACCTTGTGCTTTGGCTGATTCAGCAATGGTTTTTAATGATGCTTGCATACGATTTTTTACTTTATTGTAGTCTTCGGCTTCGCCTGATTTTTCAACTGCGGCGATTGCATCCATCATTGTTTTTAGGGTAACCTTGCCTTGAGCCATATCCGCCATTAACTCTTTATCTGATGCATAACCTAAATGCTGTGCTGCTGGTGTCCACATGTTCGGATCAAAATCTCCTTCATAATCGCCAAAACACTGTTCACGTAAGCCTTCCATTTCATTAATTTGAATTTTATCGCCTTTAGCTTCTAAAACAATGCGAGCAGTTTGTCGTGCTCTACCTAAATCACTTGAATAGACTGAAATAAATTTGACACCTTTCAATCCTCGTCCTAGTTGTTCTGCCACCTCGACACCTGGTTTTGTTAGCGGTGTATCAGACCATCCTTGGGCACGGTGTACGTTATTAAACATAGTTTTACCATGGCGAGTGACATAGAGATAAACATCATCAGCAAAAGCTTGTGATAAGGTTGTTATTGAAATAATTAATGTACTAATTAATATAATAAATTTTTTCATTGTTTTGTCCTCTTTATAATAAATTAAATCGGTAATCAATTACCGTTTCCGCCGAAAGTGAAGGTGAACGTTGGTATTTTCCATGTCTAAGTTTAGGTGTAAGGTCTGAAGCACTGACAGTTTTATAAGACCAACCATACCCAACCTTCGATAAAATAGAAAAATTTTTAAAAGCGCCACTAGTTGGTTTCCATATATCAAAAACGTTAATTTCGCCATTTTTTAATGTATTATGTTTGTAGTTAAATTGGCCATAATTCATATATAGACCAGTGCTATTATTTTTAACAAAATCATAACTCATTACAGTTGTTAGTACCATTTCACCATCACGTAAATAATCTGAGCCAGCAGCGGCAAGACCGTTAAAGCGAGCACGAGTATTTTTACCTAAATGTCGATTATAATATCCGATAGCGTTATGTTTGTTAGCGTCTGTATAAGCTAAACCGACTTTAATACTCCAGTCTTCTTCTTTCCATTCGACATCGGTTGCATAGTGCCATGCGTGATCTTCAAACTCCTTTTTGTTTTGTTTCATGGCATCATAATTGTCAAGAGCATAACTTCCGTAGAATTGTCCGCCTAAGATTAATTTTTGTATTGGTTTATACGATAATTCAATGACATGGCGCCTTAAATAATCTTTAGCAACACCATAAGAATAATCTAAAGTAAGATCTTTATTTTTATAAGCGATTTCAGCTGTTGCAATATTATTAATGACTTTTTTACGATCTGCCGTTAAAAAACGTAATTTTTTAGCGGATTCGCGGGGTAGGGTGCTATCAATATAAGCCAATGAAAAATAAACGTTATCATATTTTAGAATTCCGCTATAACCAAGATAACTATTGCGGGTAAGATGTTGGGTTGAACTTATGATACCTAAATCCTTCATGCTATGCCAACCAGCTTTCCCATTAAAGTTAATAGCATCATTACCTAATTTTATTTTGGCATAACGTTGGGTAAATTTATTAAATCCGTGAGCGTTATGTTTGTTATAGCCTTTACCATCGTTATAAAGTAGATTACGGGTCGCAAAGTAATCACTGGCGCCTAATCTTATTATGTTATCATAGGTGACATCAAAACCGATCATGTCAAATAAATAACCTGATTTATAATCAAAGCTAAATGCTTGCCCCCAAGCGCTGTGTACCTCTTTAGGTTGGGATGCATTTTCTTTTAAATATTTCCAATAGTTTCGAGTAGAAAATACAAATTTGGTGTCTTTAAAAAATGTATCATCGAGGATTGAGTTTTGGGTTGTCGCATTTGCTAGCATAGAATAACCTGATATCCCTAATAGCATTATTGTGAAATATTTTATTTTCATTGTTCCTTTTCCTAATTGTTTTTTATATTAAAAAAACCTAAATACTAAATCAGAGAATAATTCTCTAATTAATATTTAGGTTTTGCCTGCCAAAAAGCAGTAACAATCCAATAATTTAAAGTTTTGTTTTATTTTTATGTATATGTGTTTTTTATAGTAATATGATTAATTTAAATAATTTATATCTCCATTCGATTAGCTATTTACCTTGTCACATGTTTATTAAAAAATAATAGGGGAGATGAGCAGCGTCAATCCTCCCAGATTATCTTATGCTTTCAAATTTTCACCTTTTGATGAAATCACGGATTGATACCAGTAGAAGCTTTTCTTTTTATAGCGATTTAATGTGCCTGTGCCATCTTGATTTAGATCTACATAAATAAATCCATAGCGTTTAGTGACTTCGGCTTTGGATGCGCTGATAAGATCTATTGGTCCCCAACTGGTGTATCCCATAACTTCAACACCATCATTAATGGCTTCTCGGATTTGTACTAAATGATCATTCATATAATTAATCCGATAATCATCATTGATTGTATTGTTTGCTTCTAATTTATCTTTGGCACCTAAGCCATTTTCGACAATAAATAACGGTTTTTGATAACGCTCATAAAGTAAATTAAGAAGATAACGAATTCCAATTGGATCGATCTGCCACCCCCATTCGGATGCCTTAAGATAAGGGTTAGGCACCATATCTAAAATATTACCTTTGGTTTTTTGTGACTCATCATCTGTTGCACAGCAACTCATGTAATAACTAAATGAAACAAAATCGACTGTTTCTTTAAGATCTTGTTTATCTTGTTCAGTAATATCAAGCTTAATATGATTTTCTTTAAAGAAGCGATTCATATAGGTTGGGTAATAGCCACGCACCTGAACATCTCCAAAAAATAACCAACCATGATTTTCTTGATGAGTTTCCCAAACATCTTCAGGTTTTGGCGTAAGGGGGTAAGCCACAGCGCCTAATAACATGTTACCAATTTTTGCATCTTGAATGATTTGATGACAGAGTTTAACTGCTCGACCACTGGCAACTAATTGATGATGGATTGCTTGGTAGATTTGCTGTTTGGTGCTATTTCTGTCCAAACCAACACCGGTGAAAGGTTCATGTAATGACATGTTGATTTCATTGAAGGTAAGCCAATATTTAACCTTATTTTTATAGCGTTCAAAAACAGTTTTAGCGTAATGAGTGAAAAATTCAATGACTTTACGATTTTCCCATCCACCATATTGAGTAACAAGATAATAGGGCATTTCATAGTGTGATAAAGTGACTAGTGGCTTTATGTTGTGTTTTGCCATTTCATCAAATAATTTGTCATAAAAGGCTAAGCCAGCTTCATTTGGTTGTTCTTCATCGCCATTAGGAAATATGCGTGTCCAAGCAATTGATGTTCGTAAACAAGTGAAACCCATTTCAGCAAATAGAGCAATATCTTCAGGATAGCGATGATAAAAATCGATAGCTTTGTCTTTTATACTAGCAATATCAGTTTCATTGCGATTGATGATGTCACCAAATAAACCATTTGGCGTACAATCTGATGTAGATAAACCTTTACCATCTTCACGGTAAGCCCCTTCAACTTGGTTAGCGGCAATGGCACCGCCCCAAAGAAAATCATTAGGAAATTTTGTTGACATGTTTTACTCCTTATTTTGGGATAACGCTAATAAAGCCTCTCCGCTTTTAATATTATCTTGTTCAAAGATACGTTGTATATCTTGATAACTATCACTATTAGTAATTATAATTGGTGTGGTAACTTCAAAACCAGCTTGTTTAATTGCCTCTATATCAAAACTGACTAACAAATCACCTTTTTTTACTTTGCTACCAGTTTCTACATGAGCTTCAAAATGTTGACCATCCAATTTAACGGTATCAATACCGATATGAATTAATATTTCAGCTCCAGATTCTGTTTGAAAGCCAATTGCGTGTTTAGTTCGAAATAATGACACAACTTCACCATCATCAGGGGCGACAGCTTGACCAACAGTTGGAATGATTGCAATACCTTTACCCATTAATTCACTGGCAAATGTAGGATCTTTTACCTCACTTAATGGATTGACTTTGCCTGTCATTGGGCTGTAGATCGTGATTTTATGTTCAGTTTCCATATTGTTAGAAGATGAATTATCAATTTCATCCGTTTGAGATTTATCTTTAGGTATACCAAAGAAATAAGTAACGATTGTTGCAATTGCAAAGGAAATAATTGTAGCAATAACAACCGCATAAAATCTTGAATCGACCCCTTCAATTGGAATTAATTGTAAAAATGAAAATATACTAACCATACCAAATGAATAAGTGACAGTGTGATGGTAACCAACAATAGCCCCACCGATTGCGGCAGACAAACAACCAATAATAAATGGTTTTTTTAATGGTAAATTCACACCATAGATTGCGGGTTCTGTTACACCAAAAATCCCTGATAATACAGATGAACTTGCTAATGCTTTAAATTGTTTATCTTTAGAACGTAACATTACCGCCAATGCAGCCCCTGTTTGTGCAAAAACAGCCGGTAATAAAATAGGTAACATAAAGTCTTCATGATAAAGAGCCAAGTTATTCATTGAAAATGGTACTAATCCCCAATGAACCCCAAATATCACCATGATTTGCCAGCTAGCGGCTAAAATCATTGAAGCAATTACAGGGTTTAATTGATAGATGAAGATAATTCCAGAGGCAATAAGGTCACTTAACATTGACACAACTGGACCAATAACCGCAAAAGTTAACGGTACGGTAATTAATATGCTGAGTAATGGCGAGATAAATTTTTTAAATGAATCATGCAATATTTTATTAAAAACTCGTTCAAATATAGAATATACCCAACTCGCTAAAATAATTGGAAATACCGATGATGCATAAGGGATTAGACTAATTGGGATTGAAAAGAATTCGGTTTGTAATTCTAATGCGCCTTTCATCATACCGACAATATTAGGGTGAACTAATGCACCACCAATTGCCATGCCTACATAGGGATTACCGCCAAATTTTTTAACAGCAGAAAATCCTAAAATAATAGGTAGGTAATAAAAAGGTGCATCAGCAATGGCAAATAGGAAATTATAAGTAGGTGTTTCAGGGATAATGACATTGATTACTTGTAACAACGAGATTAAACCTTTTAAAATCCCACCAGCAACAAGTATAGCAAGTGCTGGAATAAAAATTCCCGAAACAAGATCAATCAATTTAGAGAAAATCCCCGATTTTTTGCCTGATTGCGAGGCTGGTTCGTTATTTTCATTAAGATTTGTCAGTTGCATAATGTCACTATATACATCAGCAACATTATTACCAATAACAACCTGAAATTGTCCTCCACTTTGTACAACAGTAATAACCCCGACCAGTTTTTTTAATGTTTCTGCATCGGCTTTGTTATCATCTTTCAATACAAATCTTAAACGAGTAGCACAATGCACTAAGCTGATAACATTGTCCTTACCCCCAACATATTGAATAATTGATTCGGCAAGCTGTTTGTTTTTCATACCTATCCTTTTCAATGCAAAAAAAAACCTAAATCCCTTTAATTTAAGGAATTTAGGTTTTGCTCGCATAGCTAATTGCTTTTCTATGCAATAACAATCCAAAAATGATTTAATAAAATTAGCATGATTTAAGAATAATGGATATAGTTTGTTTAAATATAATGATTAAAATGTGAGTTATATCACATTATTGATTTTTCAGTTCAGTTCGTAATCGTTCAATATGAATAGTTAAATAGAGACTATCGTCATCAGAAAGTGGATGTTGATATTGTTGTATTAAATGTAAATCTATCTGTTTAGTACAAAGATAGGCTAGTTCGTATTTTTGTCGTACTAATTCATACAAAGAATTATCTTGTTGTGTTTGCTTGCTGTGGCTTAAAATACGGTGAGCAAAAAATTTTAAATGAGTAACAAAACGTTGATAAGATAGGCAATTTTCGTCATATTCAAAGTTAAAGTGATATTTCACTATATTAAGAATTTCGTGCATGATTTTAGTCATATTAACAATATTGGGCATTGTGTCATTTAATTGCGCATTGATAATATGAAAAGTAATAAAACCAGCTTCGTCTTCTGGTAATTCAATTGATAATCGTTCTTTTATTATTGATAAGGCATACAAACCGATTTGAAACTCTTTAGGGTAAAACTTTTTGATTTCCCATAGAAATCCATTAGGAATATCAAAACCTTGTTTATGGCGCTCAATAGCAAAATGGATATGGTCGGTCAGCGAAATATAAATGCTGTCTTGTAATTTGCCATCTATGCATTGTTTTGCATGATTAATAATAATTTCAGATGTGGTTAACACTTCAAAAGAAATCTTTGAAAGCAATTCTTCAAATTTAGGGTATGTTTCTTTATTATCGAGTGAAAACTGCTTCTCTATGAGACTTGTATCAATTAAGTCACCTTCACGTTTTTTAAATCCAATTCCACGACCAGTAACAATTAATTCATTACCTTTAGCATCAAGTGTAACAATAACATTGTTGTTTAATATTTTATAAACTTTCATTGGGTATGATTAATTATATATGTCTATTTATTATGAATAGTCATAGAAAAATCGGAAGCAAAAATATAAAGAAATGTGATAAATATCATATTTTAAAAAATATTGTTTTTCTTTTACTATAAAAAAGCCCCGATAGGGTTAATGTATCGAGGCTGATTAGTCTATTATTTTATTATTGTGCTAATAATTTATTCATTGTTTGAATAAATTTACTTGGATCGCTAAGTGAACCTTTTTCAGCAAGTAAGGCCTGATCTAGTAGTAGTTCTACCCAATCGTTAAATGCGCTTTCATCTTGCGTATCAGCAATACGTTTAACCAGCTTATGATCTGGGTTGATTTCAAACGTGTATTTGATTTCTGGTGCTTTTTGACCTGCTGCTGCAAACAATTTAGCCATTTGTGTGCTCATTTCGTCGGCAGCAGTGGTAACAATCGCAGGTGTATCAGTTAAGCGATGCGTTAATTTTACTTCTTTCACTTTATCGCCTAATGTAGTTTTAACTCGTTCAATAAATGGCACAAGTTCTTTTTCAACTTGCTTTTGCTGTTCACTATCTTGATCAGCTAATTTTTCGATTGATTCGTCTGATTTACTGATAGATTGGAACTGTTTGCCATCAAATTCAGTTAAGTTACTCATCATCCATTCATCAATACGATCGGATAATAACAATACTTCAATACCTTTTTTACGGAATAGCTCAAGATGAGGACTATTTTTTGCCGCACCATAGCTATCAGCGGTAATATAGTAGATCTTTTCTTGACCTTCTTGCATTCGGCTAATGTAATCTTCTAGTGATATTGTTTGCGCATCGCTATCGCTATGAGTTGACGCAAAACGGAGTAATTTTGCAATTGCTTCACGGTTGGCAAAGTCTTCACCAGTACCTTCTTTTAATACTAAACCAAATTCACTCCAGAACTGTTGATACTGTTCTTTATCGTCTTTAGCAAGTTTTTCAAGCATTTGTAACACACGCTTAGTACATGCATTACGTAAGTTTTGGGTGATTTTGTTATCTTGCAAAATTTCGCGCGATACATTTAATGGCAAATCATTTGAATCAATTAAGCCTTTTATAAAACGTAAATAGTTAGGCATAAATTGTTCAGCATCATCCATAATAAATACACGTTGTACATACAGTTTTAAGCCGTGTTTATTATCACGATTCCACATATCCCAAGGCGCTTTTGCTGGAATATAAAGTAAGCTAGTATATTCTTGTTTACCTTCAACACGGTTATGACTCCAACTTAATGGATCGGCAAAGTCGTGTGATAAATGTTTATAAAACTCTTTATATTCCTCGTCAGTCACTTCTGATTTACTACGAGTCCATAGAGCTTGTGCTTTGTTAACCTTTTCCCATTTGACTTCTTTGCTTTTTTCATCAGTAGTTTGTACTTCAACAGGCAGTGAAATGTGATCAGAATATTTACTGATAATAGAGCGTAAACGCCAATCGTCTAAAAACTCTTTTTCATCTTCTTTTAAGTGTAAAGTAATTTCTGTACCACGAGTTTCTTTATTATCATCTGATATAGTATATTCACCTTCACCTGTTGACTCCCACATAACTGCTTCGTCGGCTTTTGCGACGGCTGCGCGCGTTCTAACTGTGACTTTATCGGCAACGATAAAAGCAGAATAAAAACCTACACCAAACTGACCAATTAGTTGGCTATCTTTGGCTTGATCGCTACCAATAGACTCTAAAAATGCTTTGGTACCTGATTTAGCAATAGTACCTAAGTTTTCAATCACTTCATCACGAGTCATACCAATACCATTATCGGCAATAGTCAAAGTGCCTGCCTCTTTATTGGTCGAAATACGCACACCAAGTTCACCATCGCCAGCATATAGATCTGGATTTTCTAACGCTTTAAATCGAAGTTTGTCGGCTGCATCGGATGCGTTTGAAATAAGTTCTCTTAAAAAAATCTCTTTATTTGAGTATAAAGAGTGAATCATTAAATGTAGAATTTGTTTAACTTCGGATTGAAATCCACGAGTTTCAGTGCCTTGCTTACTCATTGACTAGTTCCTCTATTATATTTAGTCAATTCAATTAATTCTAATGACGAAAATGATTTGTTATTAACTAACTTTTATCATTTTGCTCATTTAATAGCGCATTGCCTGTTAGATTAACTGAATAAAATTAACATAATGGTTTGATTTATTGATGTATTGCTATATGGGAGTAAAAAAAAAGATTTCAATAGGGGGGTAAGACATTTATTCATTGTTTGGTTATTTTTTGTTAAAAATGCAAAAAGAGAACAAAAAAAGCCTTAAAGAGGTCAAGGCTTTTTAATTAAAAGTTGTTTTAAATTAATAAAAGCTACATAAATCCATAAACAAGAATTAAAATAACAGCAACTGGAATAACGAATCGTGATAAAACAGTCCAAATGTTAAACCAGAAATTATTTAAATTTAATTCTTCGCGGATACGTTTTTGGTTCATCATCCAAGCACCAAATATCACAGTGCCTAAACCTGTAACAGGTAACATTATTTTACTAGTTAAGTAATCAAGCAAATCAAATATATTTTTACCAAATAGTTTCACTTCAGCCCATTCATTAAATGATAAAATACATGCGATACCTAATGCCCAAATAACTAAACTACTTAAAATTGTTGCTGATTTTCTACCCAATGGTGTTTTTTCTTCTAACAATTCAACTGTTGGTTCAAGTAATGAAATAGAAGAAGTTAATGCAGCAAAAGTAAGAAAAATAAAGAATAAAACACCTAAAACAGTGCCGCCAGCCATATTACCAAAAGCAATCGGTAAGGTGACAAAAATAAGTCCTGGACCTTCACCAGGTTGTAAACCGTTAGCAAATACCAGTGGGAAAATCGCCATACCAGATAGCATCGCCACAATTACATCTAAAATAACTACAGTACGTGCAGTTGATAGTAAGTTCACATCTGAACCCAGATAAGAACCATATGCCATCATAATACCCATACCTAAAGATAGACTAAAAAATGCATGTCCCAATGCTGCCAATACTGCTGTACCGTTAATTGCAGACCAATTAGGAGTGAACAAAAATTTAAAAGCATCATAAAAAGATGGACCGCTAACATAAGCAGCATAACCAACTAAAACAAGTAATAACACTCCGAGCCCAGGCATCATCAATTTACAACCGCGTTCTAAACCAGCACCAACACCAAGAGCAACAATAAATGCTGTAGCAAACATAAATACGGTGTGCCAAGTTAGTAGACTGTTAACATTGCCAAGGAAATGGGTAAAAAGTTGACCAGTAGCTTCGCCATTAGCACCTTCGAAAGAACCTTGGGCTGCTAAAACAATGTAATCAGTCGCCCACCCCCCGATAACACTATAAAATGATAGGATTAAAAAAGAACCTACTACACCAATGATACCAACCCAGCGCCATGATTTAGAACGGCCTTCTGAAACAGCGACATCTTCCATAGTATGAATTGGATTTTTTTGCCCTCGACGCCCAATTAACCATTCTAAAACTAAAATTGGTAAGCCAATTACAAACATAAATAGTAAATAGGTAAGCACAAACGCAGAGCCGCCCATTTCGCCAGCCATATAGGGGAATTTCCAAATATTACCTAACCCAACAGCAGAACCAGCAGCGGCAAGCATAAATCCCATGCGCGAACTCCACTGTGAGTGACTTTTTTTCATAGTACCCGTACTCATTAATATTGTTTCCTTTAATCTTAATTAGTTTAATTTAGCGTTGTGAAAAAAGTGTGTCATTTTATAAATGAAATTTTAATCATGCCATGAAATACTTCTATAAACAAGATATTATGCAAGTTATTGGTTATATCCGTATAAATTTTTAGCGAGTAGCGATAGGAATGTATCATATTTATTTTTTTAAACGATTATACTAATCAATATGTCATATTAAACATTTTTAAAATACTCAAAAAGGAGAAATCTGCAATAAAAAATAACAACATCGCCAATTAAAGGCAAAGTCAATTATATTTGTTAAAAATTATGATATGTTTTGAACTAAATAAATATATTTAAGACCGATTCCTTCTCTTTGTCTCATTAATTGACGTAATAATCTTTTTGTAGGACAAATTATATAGTAAACAGCAGTGTTTAATATGTTATTTTTTGATAAACAAGATTAATCAGGCTGATTTATTGATAATCGCAACAACATAGCATATAGTTAATTTTAGATTTTACTGATATCAAAGAGCCACTATGTCACAAAACATCGACCAAAACGAAATCAACAAATTTTCACAACTTGCTGCCGATTGGTGGAACCCAAATGGTAAATGCAAACCGTTACACATCATCAATCCATTACGTGTGGATTATATAAAACAAAAATGTGGATCACTAACCAACAAATTTGTGCTTGATGTTGGCTGTGGGGGGGGGATATTATCTGAAAGCCTAGCTAAATTAGAGGCAAATGTTACCGCCATTGATCTTGCTGATGAATCGCTTACCGTTGCCAAAATTCATGCCGAACAAAATGGCCTTACGATCGATTATCAAAAGCAAACGGTTGAAAAACATGCACAACAACATCCTGCCAAGTATGATGTCATTACTTGTATGGAGTTATTAGAACATGTACCAGATCCTTTTTCTGTCATACAAGCCTGTGCAAAATTGCTTAAACCAGGAGGTAAACTATTTTTATCGACTATTAACCGTAATCATAAAGCAAAATTGTTATTGATTTATGGAGCAGAATATATTGCTCGCTTAGTGCCCAAAGGTACGCACGACTTTAATCGCTTCATTCGCCCATCAGAGTTAATGGCGCTTGTTGAGCAAGCAAAATTAGATGTAGAAGCTATTATTGGTATGGAATATCTTTTATTTAAAAATCAATTCAAATTAAGTCCAAATGTGGATATAAATTATATATTAATGGCACAAAAATCAGATTCATTTTAAAAATGTGATCAAATTCTCATTTTAGATATTTCTTCCCTGTATTTTTTTTTAATTTCTCTATAATTTAGAATGTTACCGATAACAAGGGATATTTTATTTTAGAGGATCTATTTATGCCGTTAATAATAATTGCTATTGGTGTAGCACTGCTACTTATTTTAATGTTACCACTTCGAGTCAATGGTTTTATTGCTCTAATTCTAGTTGCGCTAAGTGTTGGTGTAATGGAAGGCATGCCAGTTATGGATGTGGTGAAATCCATAAAAAATGGAGTCGGTGGTACGCTTGGTAGTTTAGCCTTAATTATGGGCTTTGGAGCAATGTTGGGAAAATTATTGGCCGATTGTGGTGGAGCTCAACGTATCGCAACAACGCTAATTGAAACATTTGGTGACAAGAAAATCCAATGGGCGGTTACACTTACTGGTTTTATTGTTGGTTTTGCACTTTTCTATGAAGTTGGGTTTGTTCTTTTATTACCATTAGTATTAACTATTGCTGCAACGTTACGTATATCGCCACTATATATTGGTATTCCTATGGCTGCGGCTTTATCTGTGACCCATGGCTTTTTACCTCCTCATCCTGGTCCTACAGCTATTGCTGAAATTTTTAAAGCAGATATGGGACGTACCTTACTCTATGGTACTATCATCGGTATCCCAACGGTAATTTTAGCTGGACCTGTATTAGCAAGATTACCATTTATTCGCGTAATTAATCATCCAATTGAAGAAGGTTTATATAATTCTAAAAAATTTACTGATGAGCAAATGCCAAGCTTTGCGGTCAGTGTTTTTACTGCTTTAATTCCGGTTATTTTAATGTCAATTCGTGCAGTTTGCGATATGACTTTAGATAAAGGACATGCAGTATTACCTTATGTAGAGTTTCTAGGTGATCCAGTCATTGCAACTTTGATTTCTGTATTAGTTGCGGTATTTACATTTGGCTTGTTACGTGGACGCTCTATGGTTGAGGTTAATACAACTTTAGTTGATTCAATCAAAATTATTGCCATGATGTTATTAATTATTGGCGGTGGTGGAGCATTTAAACAAGTGCTTGTTGATAGTGGTGTAAAAGTTTACATTGAACAAATGATGCATTCATCAAATATTTCACCTATTGTAATGGCTTGGTTAATTGCGGCATTGCTTCGATTAGCGCTTGGTTCTGCAACTGTTGCAGCATTGACAGCTGGAGGCATTGTGTTCCCTCTCATTGCATCAACCGGAGTAAGTCCTGAATTAATGGTTATTGCAACAGGTGCCGGAAGTGTTGTATTTTCGCATGTAAATGATCCTGGATTTTGGTTATTTAAAGAATATTTCAATTTAAGCATTACTGAGACCATGAAATCTTGGTCACTGTTAGAAACCATAATTTCCGTTTGTGGATTAGTAGGATGCTTAGCTATTAATATGGTTATTTAGCAAAACATTAAAAGCCTAATTTTTGCCTCACTAGTTTTTATTTAATTAGTGAGGTATTTTCAACATATCTTCACTTATATTTAGTTCTTTTGGGTCTTTATTTAAAAATAGCGTTAAATTCTACTAGCCTTTTAAGTAAAAGATAAGTAGAATACCTCGGCAATATTTTATCAACAATTTAACTCAATGGTGAATATTGTCATGTCCCGTATTGTCAAAGAAGCTCTCACGTTTGACGACGTGCTATTAGTTCCCGCTCATTCAACTGTATTACCTAACACGGCTGATATTAGCACTCAACTAACCCAAACCATCAAGCTCAATATTCCAATGATTTCTGCCGCAATGGATACTGTAACTGAATCTGATTTAGCTATTGCACTTGCTCAAGAAGGTGGTATTGGGTTTATTCATAAAAATATGTCAATTGAAAATCAAGCCAATCATGTAAGACGTGTTAAGAAACATGAAAGCGGCATAGTACAAGATCCTGTATCAGTTCTACCAACTGCAACTATAAAGCAAGTTATCGAACTAGCTAAAGAGTATGGTTTTGCAGGGTTTCCAGTTGTGACTGAAACTCAAGAACTAGTTGGCATTATCACCGCACGTGATGTACGATTTGCAACGGATCTTTCTTTACCTGTTACTGCTGTGATGACGCCGAAAGAACGCTTAGTGACTGTAAATGAAGGTGAACAACGTGAAATCGTGCTGCAAAAAATGCACGAATACCGGGTTGAAAAAGTCCTTGTTGTTGATGGTCGATTCCACCTAAAAGGTATGATTACCGTCAAAGATTATAACAAAGCTGAACAAAAACCTAATGCTTGTAAAGACAAGCAAGGTCGTTTGCGTGTTGGAGCCGCTGTTGGCGCAGCCGCTGGTAATGAAGAGCGGATTGCAGCATTAGTAGAAGCAGGTGTAGATGTATTATTGATTGATTCATCGCACGGCCATTCAGAAGGCGTACTTGAGCGTATTCGCCAAGCAAGAAAGTCCTATCCAGATTTACAAATTATTGGCGGTAACATCGCCACAGCAGAAGGAGCTAAAGCCTTAATTGATGCAGGTGTTAACGCCGTTAAAGTAGGAATTGGCCCCGGCTCAATTTGTACAACACGCATTGTAACTGGTGTTGGCGTACCTCAAATTAGCGCCATAATGGATGCTGTCGAAATTGCACAAAAACACAACATTCCTGTTATTGCTGATGGTGGAATTCGATATTCAGGTGATATTGCTAAAGCTATTGCAGCAGGTGCATCTTGTGTAATGGTTGGCTCAATGTTTGCAGGTACTGAAGAAGCGCCAGGTGAAATTGAACTATTCCAAGGCAGAGCATATAAATCATATCGTGGAATGGGTTCGCTTGGTGCAATGACAAAAGGATCTTCTGACCGTTATTTCCAAACTGACAATGCTGCTGATAAACTTGTGCCAGAGGGTATAGAAGGTCGTATTGCCTACAAAGGTTTACTAAAAGAAATAGTTCATCAACAAATGGGGGGATTAAGATCTTGTATGGGATTGACCGGTTGCGCAACAATTGATGATTTAAGAACTAAACCTAAATTCTATCGCATTACTGGTGCTGGAATGAAAGAAAGCCATGTGCACGATGTACTTATCACCAAAGAACCACCAAATTACAGAGCTGGATCGTAAAAAAAAGAGGGATGCTTCCCTCTTTTTATGTACTGATTTAACGCCGTTTACCAATAAAGCGAACATTTAAACAAACATAATAATTGCTATCTAATATCTTAAATGGTGTAAATAAAGGTTATTTGGAAAAATTATCTTGTTTTTAGAGTTAATTCTAAATTTTGTGTATTTGCTAATTAAAGGTGAAAGGCAATTTAATCACCGAATTTTATATTAAAAATGCTCGAATATTGAAATTTCATATTAATTTATTCACATTGGGTAAAGTCCTGTAAATGATAATGGATGAAATTTAATAAGTGGCTATTCAACTTAAAAGCTTACTATCTGGGAAAAAGATTACGGCTACACTTTGCCTTATTTATAACCCTCCTTATTTCAATTTGCCAAGCGCTAAGGCGATATCAGATCTCAATAAAACTAAACGGTCTGGACTTCTGAATTATTTTTACTCTCTGCAATATCAGAATGTACGATGATTATTTGCAATGAAAGCGAGCAAAAACAAAATAGGGAATATCTTTTAAAGATAGTACACGTATTAGTAAAACATCGATTCAATATTGATAATTTTATTGTGTTTAATAGACTTTGTTGTGTCTTTAATAATATCACATAGTAAAGTTGCAGACTGTTGTCCCATTTTAAATAGTGGTTTATTAATTCTACATAAATTATCTAATTCATTATATTTGAGTTCTTTAGAAGAGCTAAAATAAGAGATAGTGAGAGGTTGAGTCAGTTTTGATTTACTTTCATTGGCTTGATGTAACGCCCCTAAAACCATGTTATCAGGAGATTGATTGTGTAGGTCTTTATAATAAATTTCATCTAAATAGGTTAAGCTAAAATTATCGGCACAAATGACGGCTGATGGCGATTTACTGCCGTTTATTAATTTTTCTATTGCTGATCTGGCATGTTGATAAGTAAAACAACCTTGAATAATATATCGAGGCTCAATAACAATATTGGCACGTAGCAATGCTTGTTTATAACCTTGTAGCAGAAGTGCTGAATTTATCAATTGGTCATTATTAAGCAAAATAGCAACTTTGGTATGAGAATTTTCAGTTAAATATTTCGTCATTTGATATCCGATCAATAAATGATCAAAGTGAACGCAAATAAAATCAAGCGAAAAGTGATTAACTAACACAATGGGTGGTAATGTATCTTTATAAGAAACCAGTGTTTTTAAATATGGAGCATCATTGATAATGATAATACCGTCAAATGCATTTTGGGCTACATAACGAATAATATGATGGATATCGTTTCTATTATTATAAGGAAACTGCAAATAAAACAGTTGATACTGCTCTTTTTTCAAAGCTTGTTCTAAACCAAGATTGATTAAACTTTTTGAAAAAAGTTGATTATCAATAATTAATATCTTTCTACTGTTATGTATTGATTGAAAGGGTTTTAAATTTTTTGATGTATCTATATTTAATTCCTCAATAGCTTGATAAACGCGTAGTTGAGCTTGAGGGGAAGTTAAATGTGGTTTTTTTAATACTCTTGAAACCGAAGCAACTGAAACATTAGCTTTTGTAGCAATATCCGATAGAGTGATTTTTGTCATATTAACGAATAAATTTTGATTAAAGTGGCTTATTACTTTACGGATATTAAGCTAATTTGTAAGGGATCAGATTTTGTTTTGTCGATCTGTGTTCCAAAATTGAAAAATATCTTTTTCCGCTATCTTTGACAATATAGTGATATAATTACCGTTAATTTTTTTATTTGGGTTTATAAATATGTCTGCATGGAATATTGCTATTGTGGGGGCGACAGGACAAGTGGGTTCTGCGCTAGTTGAATTATTACAACAACGTAGTTTACAAGACAATAGTCTAAAAATTGAAAATCTCTATTTGGTCGGTAGTGACAATAGTGCTGGTGAAGTTGTTCGTTTTGCTGGTAAAAATTTAACTGTTACCGATAGTGTACAAATGGATTGGAGCCAGTGCCATTTTGCCTTTTTTGTTGCTGGTTATGAAACAAGTGAAAAATATGCACAAATTGCGGCAGAATCAGGTTGCGTAGTGATTGATGCAAGTGGCTATTTTGTTCAGCAGGATCATATTCCATTAGTAGTACCTAAAGTTAATAACAGTGTATTAACTGAATACCGTAATGAAAACATTATAGCTGTAGCTAGTGCCACAGTGTGCCAATTATTGCGTTGTGTTGCGTCGTTAACTGATATTGAGTTATTAACCAATTTACATGTCACCAGTTTTATTCCGGCCTCATTGTATGGTAAGCCAGGAGTGGATGAGCTGGCTGGGCAGAGCGCTCGCTTATTAAATGGCATGCCAGTTGATAATCAGTTATTTGACAAGCAATTAGCATTTAACTTATTACCCGTATCGCACGAACATGATGATTCAATATTAGGTGAAAAGTCACAAGTTAATCAAATTCGTAAAATATTAAATAATTATGAACTTCCTGTCTCTATTGAGTCAGTAATTGTGCCTGTGTTTTATGGGGTGTCACAAGCTATTAATGTATCAAGTAGCTTACCGATTGAGTTAGATATGGCACGTTTTAGCGAGTTTGGGGTTGAAGTGCAAAGCGATAATCTGCCAACTCCAGTGACCGAAGTTAGTATAGAGTCTGAAGGTCAGCTAACTATTAAATTGGCTAATTTGAGACACAGTTACGGCCATTATGAACAAATTCAATTTTGGTCAGTTGCTGATAATATTCGTTATTTAGGTGCATTAATGTTAATTGAGACACTTGAGATCCTCATTAATGACTATATATAAAATTGCCCTTGGTATTGAATATGATGGTAGTAATTACTTTGGCTGGCAACGACAGCAGCATGTTGATTCTATTCAAGAAAGACTAGAATCCGCACTATCGACAATTGCTAATTCACCAATAAACGTCTTTTGTGCTGGTCGCACAGATGCTGGTGTACACGCAACTGGTCAAGTTATTCATTTTGAAACCCAAGCCATGCGATCAGCTAGTGCTTGGACAATGGGAGTGAATTCTCATTTACCTGATAATATTGCGGTGCGTTGGTCACAAGTAGTTGATGATAGTTTTCATGCGCGGTTTAGTGCGACTGCTCGGCGTTATCGTTATGTGATTTATAATCATCGTTATCGGACAGCAATTTTAGCTAAAGGAGTATCGCATTATTATTTACCTTTGGATGAAACCTTAATGCATCAAGCTGCACAGTATTTATTAGGTGAGAATGATTTTTCATCCTTTAGAGCAGCGCAGTGCCAATCAAGAACACCTTGGCGTAATATTCATCATATCGAAGTTTGGCGACAAGGTGAATTTATTATTGTTGATATTAAAGCTAACGCGTTTGTTCACCATATGGTACGTAACATTGTGGGCAGTTTACTTGAAGTTGGTGCGGGTAATCAACCTCCAGAATGGATTAGCGAACTTTTACAGGCTAAAGATAGGACGAAAGCTGCTGCAACAGCAAAACCTGAAGGATTATATTTAGTTCAGGTGGATTATCCATCAGAATATCAAATACCAACCCAAGCATTAGGCCCATTATTTTTAAAATAAGTTGGATAATAAGCAAACAATAAAAAGTTAATTAAATTAAAAAGATAAATGTAATGAAGACTGATCGAACAAGCACAAATAAAGATTCTAGAAATCAAGAAGCGAAAAAATCAAACTTGCATAATATCAAGCTTCCACCACACTCAATTGAAGCTGAACAAGCAGTACTTGGTAGCTTGATGCTTGATAATCAACGTTGGGATGCTGTATCTGAAATGATCACTGATCGCGATTTTTATTCGCGTCATCATCAACTAATTTTTTCTGAAATGCATACATTGGTCAGTAAAGGTACACCAATTGATTTAATTACCCTTTCTGAAAGCCTTGAAAGTAAAGATGTTTTAGCTGATGTTGGTGGTTTTGCTTATTTGGCTGAACTTTCAAAAAACACACCAAGTGCGATTAATGTTGTTGCTTATAGTGATATTATTCGCCAACAAGCGATTTTACGTGAATTAATTAGTGCATCAAATGATATTGCTGATAATTGTTATGCAACAGAAGGGCGAGATAGTACCGAAATTTTAGATTTGGCGGAAAGCAAAATATTTCAAATCGCTGAAAGCCGAACTAAACAAGGTGAAGGTCCAAAAAGTATTACCGAAGTGCTAGAAGCAACGGTAGCTAAAATCGAAGAGTTGTTTCAACGTCCACATGATGGTGTGACAGGGGTTTCAACAGGTTATATCGATTTAGATAAAAAAACGGCTGGTTTGCAACGTTCCGATTTAATTATCATTGCGGCAAGGCCATCAATGGGTAAAACCACTTTTGCTATGAATTTGTGTGAAAATGCTGCGCTAGAACAAGAAAAACCAGTATTAATATTCAGCTTAGAAATGCCTTCAGAACAAATCATGATGCGTATGCTAGCTTCGCTTTCACGTGTTGATCAAACGAAAATTCGAACAGGACAACTGCAAGACGATGATTGGGCAAGAATCTCAAGCACAATGGGACTATTGCTCGAAAAGAAAAACATCTATATCGATGACTCATCAGGTTTAACGCCAATGGAATTACGCTCAAGAGCAAGACGTATTTATCGGGAACATAAAGGCTTAAGTATGATAATGGTTGATTACTTACAGCTTATGCGTGTACCGAATATTTCTGAAAATCGGACTTTAGAAATTGCCGAAATATCGCGTTCATTAAAAGCCTTGGCTAAAGAATTACAAGTTCCTGTTGTTGCACTATCTCAGCTTAATCGTAGTTTGGAGCAACGAGCCGATAAAAGACCAGTTAACTCTGATTTACGTGAATCAGGCTCTATCGAACAAGATGCTGATGTGATTATGTTTATCTATCGTGATGAGGTTTATAACGAAGCCTCAGAACATAAAGGTATTGCTGAAATTATTCTAGGAAAACAGCGAAACGGACCAATTGGGAAAGTTCGATTAAAATTCCAAGGTCAGTTTTCACGTTTTGATAATTATGCTGATAATAGTAAATATTTGGATGATGAATAACAATTAAATTAATAATAACAGCGTAAAATGGCTTAAAAATATCATTACGCTGTTTTTTTATAGCTGTAAAAAAGTATTTCTAAAAACGGCTTCTTTGCAATAGTTACAAGAATAATTTTAGTGGCGTAATTTTTTGCTAGTAATAAACTGATAAACCTGAGCAAATAAAAATATGGTTGCCTGCAAAATAACAATACAAGCACTGGTTGATGCATCTGCATAATAACTTATCAAAGTGCCCACCACCGTTGAAAATGCGGAAACTAACACAGCAATTACTAACATCCATTCAAAACGTTTAGTTAACGAAAAAGCAGTTATACCTGGAGCTATCAGCATAGCAATAACTAAAATCATACCCGCTATTTTTAACGAACTTACAATGGTTAAAGCTAACACACTTAATAAACCATAATGTAATAGTTTAACTGGTAGTCCAACAACTTTGGCTTGTACAGGATCAAAGCAGTAAAGCATAAGATCGCGGCGTTTTATAATAACTAAGATTGATACAATTGTAGCAATAAATATGATCTTTTTAAGCTCGTCATAGCTAGTGCCAAGTACACTACCAAATAGGATATGATTTAAATGCTGTGAAGTATCTACTTTTGAAAATAATACTAAACCAAAAGCAAACATACCCGAAAATACAATCCCCATTACGGTATCTTCTTTCAATCGGCTGTTTTCTTTGATATAACCTGTTGCAACTGAGCAAAATAGGCCTGAAGCAAAAGCACCAATTATAATGGGAATACCTGCTAAATAGGCAAGCACAATTCCAGGTAAAACCGCATGCGAAATTGCATCCCCCATTAATGACCAGCCTTTTAAAACTAAAAAGCAAGAAAGCAAAGCACAAACTATACCAGTTGCTAGTGCAGCTAAAATTGCTCGCTGAATAAGAGGAAGGGTCAGAGGATAGTAGATAAATTCCCAAAACTCTGTCATACCTTTCTCCCTTTATTTAAACGGCTTTTACGGATCTGAAGATGATTGGCAATAAGTCCTTGCTTTGGTGCAAATAAAAATGCGGCAATAAAAATCAGCGTTTGTAGCGTTACAATAACGCCACCAGTTTCGCCATTTAAAAAGTAGCTAATCCAAGCACCAACAGCACTAGTTACAGTGCCAATAAGAACCGAGATAATCAATAACCGAGAAAATCGATTAGTCAGTAAGTAAGCGGTTGCCCCAGGGGTAACAACCATAGCTATTACTAAAATAGCCCCAACTGTTTGTAATGCTGCAACGGTACATGCGCTTAAAATAGTAAAAAATAGGATTTTTAGTTTTAATGGTTTTAATCCAATCGATCTGGCATGAGTTTCATCAAAAAAGACAACTAACAAATCCTTCCAAAAAAAGAAAAGTAGTATAAATGATACCAAAATAATGATTTGCACTTGCCACATATCGCTATCATCAATTCCAAGAATATTACCAAATATAATAGTTTGTGCGTTAACAGATGTTGGATTGAGCGAAATAATTAACAAACCGACAGCAAAAAAGGTTGAAAAAATAAAACCGATAGTGGCGTCTTCTTTTAAGCGTGTAAAGGCACGAGCCAACGTAATTGCAAGTGCCGCCAGTAACCCAGTAAAAAATGCTCCAATTGAATAAGGTAGTCCAAGCGCATACGCACCAGCAACGCCAGGTACAACAGAGTGCGATAGCGCATCGCCCATTAGTGACCAACCTTTTAACATTAAAAAAGCCGATAAAAAAGCACAAGCAGCGCCAACAATACTACTTACCCAAATCGCTTTAAGCATAAAATCGTAGGTAAATGGTTCAAGTAAAAGTTCCATTTATTGTTACCCCTTGGGTTTATTATCGTAATGGTCAATCAATAAATCTCGATGGGGGGAATCATGCTTACCTTCGCCATAAAAAATAGCAGCACGCTCATCGTCAGTTAATATGGATACTTTACGAGGATCTTCGTCATCATGCAGTTTCTCGCCTGATAAACTAAGGTAACGTAGTGCACCACCAAAGGTGGTCATTAAATTTTGCGGTGTAAAAGTTGTTTTAGTTGGACCAAAGGCCAGTACAGTTTGATTAATTAATACCACTTGATCACAAAATTCAGGAACACTACCTAAGTTATGGGTTGAAACTAAAATTAAATGGCCTTCTTCTCGCAGATCTTTCAATAAATCAATAATGGCATTTTCGGTTTTAACATCAACTCCAGTAAAGGGCTCATCTAGCAACAACACTTTACCTTGTTGAGCTAATGCTCGAGCTAAAAATACTCGTTTTTTTTGCCCACCAGAAAGTTCGCCAATTTGACGATGCTTAAAATCAAGCATGTTCACACGTTCAAGAGCAATATCAACTTGTTTTTTATCTTCTTTGCTTGGAATACGTAAAAAAGACATATGCCCGTATCGCCCCATCATTACTACATCCGACACCAGAACTGGAAAATCCCAATCGACTTCTTCGGTTTGTGGCACATAGGCAATGATATTTTGCTTTAAAGCTTGCTTTACTGAGAAATCATTAAAAGTTACACGCCCACGGGTTGGATGAACCATTCCCATAATGCTTTTAAATAACGTTGACTTGCCACTACCATTAATACCAACTAAAGCACAAATAGTACCACCGTTTAAGCTAAAGCTAGCATCATAAATTGCAGTATGGCCATTATTATAAGTCACCGTGATATCATCAACTTTCAAGCAAATTTGAGTCATTATTTTTCAAATCCTTTAGCAATAGTTTCAACGGTCACTTTTAACAAATCAATATAAGTTGGAACAGGACCATTTTTAGTTGAAAGCGAATCGACATACAAAACGCCACCATATTTAATATCGGTTTCTTTGCTCACTTGTTTAGCGGGTTTATCTGAAATAGTACTCTCACTAAAAATGACAGGAATATCATTTGCTCTCACTAAATCAATTAATTGCCTAACTTGCTGAGGTGTGCCTTGTTGTTCAGCGTTTATTGGCCATAGGTAAGCTTCTTTCAAATTATAGTCACGAGCTAGATAACTAAAAGCTCCTTCGCTGGTCACAAGCCAACGTTTTGACTCAGGGATTTTGGCCAATCGTTCACGTAATGGTGCATCAAGTGCTTTAATTTTAGCAATATAATCAGCAGCATTTCTATTATAAATAGCCGTATTTTTAGGATCATATTTAACAAATGCCGCGCGAATATTTTCAATATAAATTAAGGCTAGTGTTGGTGACATCCAAGCATGTGGATTAGGGTTACCTTTATAGCTTCCTTCTCGGATTGGCATTGGCTCAATACCTTCAGTCACAACAACGGATGGGACATCTTTTACATCTTCAAAAAAGCGTTTAAACCAAAGCTCTAAATTAAGACCATTCCATAACACTAAATCTGCTGAAAGCACTTTGGTAATATCTTGCGGGGTAGGGTCGTATTCATGAATTTCTGCGCCGACCTTGGTAATTGACTCTACTATAGCTGCATCACCAGCTACATTTTGCGCAATATCTTGAATAACCGTAAAGGTAGTAACGACTTTAAATTTCCTTTCTGACGCTTGTGCAGATGCGTGCATACCTGTCAAAATAATTAACGAAGTTAAAATAACCTTTAATAATATTTTACGATTTTTCCAAAAATTGAACTTCATTAGCGACTCCTAGCGTTTGACTCATAAACAAATAGCAAAATTCAGTGATTGTTCCTAACAAATCTAACAAATATCTTTCAATTTAATTACTTGTAGTAGTGAAACTGCATTGCCAATTATTTATAGCAATAAATTTAAATGTTAATAAGAATTATTATCACTTAAAAAATAAAAGTCAATTTTTAAAAGTTCGCGGTTTCAATTAACTTATAACTTCTATTAATTTACGACATAGTTATATCGTTAATTTATTGTATATAAAACTAAATTAAATAGTAGCTAATTCCGTCTATTTAAATAATAGTTAAAGTAGAAAAGATAATTTATTAAATCATACTAATCTAGCTTTATACTATGAAAAACATTTGTTGTTTTACCTTATTTTTTAATAAAGCGAGGCTTAATATGAAACTGCGAAAAGTGATGATTATCGGCGTGGGTAATGTGGGATCAACAACGGCTTATACACTGGTTAATCGAGGAATTTGCGAAGAAATTGCACTTGTTGATCTTAATAAAGAATTAGCCTATGGGTATGCACAAGATTTACTAGATGCGGCGGCCTATCGGCAAAATATGGTTAAAGTCAGTTTACGCGAATCGACCGATTGCGCCGATATTGATATTGCGATTATCACTGTAACTTCAGGCATAGCTCAAAAAAGCCGTGCAGAAGAGCTTGCAGGAACCTCTAAAATTATTGCCAACATAGTACCTGATATGATGAACAATGGTTTTAAAGGCATATTTTTAATTGCCACCAATCCTTGCGATGCCATTACATATCAAGTCTGGAAACTATCTGGCTTACCTCGTCACCGAGTGATTGGTACAGGAGTATGGCTTGATACGGTACGTTTGCGTCGATTATTGGGCGAAAAAATGGATATTGGTCCACAAAGCATTGATGCCTTTATTGTCGGTGAACATGGTGATTCACAGTTTCCTGTTTGGTCGCATTCATCTGTTTATGGAATTAATCTTAATGATTTAGAAAAAAACAAAATCGATTTTGAACAAATTGGCACCAAAGCTCGAAAAATGGGTTTTGAAATTGCTAACCGTAAGCACTGCACTGAATATGGAATAGCTAGCACCATAACCGAAATTTGCCAACATATATTTACTAATAGCCACCGAGCATTAGCGCTTAGTTGTATTTTAGACGGAGAGTATGGCTATAAAAATGTTGCAATTGGTGTTCCTGCAATATTAGATCAACATGGTATTAAAAAAGTGATCAAGCTCGACTTTAACGAAAATGAAAAACAACTCTTTGAAAAAAGTATCAATATTGTAAAAGGGTATATTGATCATATCAAATTACCGTAGCACAAGTTATTTTAGCTTGCTCGAATAACCCACTAACCCAGCGTTATCCATTTGTGGCGTCATTGCATACACAATACGCCACGAACAAGGTTTTTATAACGATCATGGAAGAAAAAGAAATAGTTTTGAAATGTAACTGCTAATCTTCTAAGATGATTTTAAGTTGGTTTTCAAGTTGATTATAGTTAGCATCACTTAAAAAATGGTAATGAGTATCTCTGATATGGCTGGCGATTTTTTTATATGTATTAAGATGTTCAGATACGGGATAGCAAGCAATATAATCATTAAAAGCGGCAACATCAGCAACGTTAGCAAACTGCTTTTTATATTGAGATGATGCAGTTTGAGTATTGGCGAACGTATAATTAGTATTAAACCAACTAAACAACAATATAGTTAATAACAATGGTATTTTTTTCATGGTTGCATTTTTCCTAGTTATTTCCTTTTATCAGTGAGATATTGCACACTATTATTTCTTATTTTAATTTAGCATATTAAATCTATACTCTGTATAGAGTTATTAAAATCAATCACAATCAACATGCAACCTTTTTTTAGCACATTGCACACACTCAAACAAATAGCCAACGAACGTCCCGTCTTTCGATAAAGACGATTTTATCAATTCTTCGGGATAGTCTTGGATATCATCTAAGATTTCATCAAAATAGGGTTCAATTTCTTTGGCTCCAACATAACCAATAAAAGCACAAGGTTCGTTACAATGCGATAACCACACTTCCTGTTGCCATGATGAATAACTCGGGGTTTTTAATACTATTTCGTCTAACATTTCGGATGGCACATCTTCTACGCCATAATTATCGTTGAATTGACCTTGATATTTTTCTGCAGCCGAACCATCGGCAATACACCATGGGCAGATATAATCAGGATCTTCAACACAATAAGGTACCAAATTATATTTTATTGTTCGTTTTTGATTACAAACGGAACAAATTCCCTTTTCATTAACAAAAATATCGAGTTGATATGCATTTGGGTGATATTTAAACATAGGTAAGCATATCACAGACTCCTTTATTATAATAAAATTAAGATTATATAACCTAAGTGAGTTCAATACAAAATAATTAAATGCCAGATTACTATCATCAGCAAGTTGATAGTTAAATAGTAATTCTTGAAAGTTAAGTCTAAAAAATATACTAAGTTAAAATACAAAAAATAGCTGTAACAAAAATCACACTATTAACTAACACTTCAAGTGCGACAAACCCGATTAAGTTACCAGTGGGTGAGCAAAGTTTTGCAGATATAGGCATGATGGTTTCTACATTAAGATCAAGTAACTTAGTGAGTATAAGTTACTTAGTCACACGTTATAACTATTGGGGAGATGATGATGGAGACGGACAAAGTGGAGTAACGACATTTGAGAATTTGATGTTGAGTATTATAGATAAAAATAACCAAGCAATAGGCTGTAGTGATGTATTAACGATATGTAATGCACCTTATAAAGTGGAATTAAGTAGTCATAATAACCAAATTGCTAGCCTATAAGTGTTTGATTTTATTTAGAAACGCAAATAAAAACTTAAATAAAATCAATAGTCTACCTGAACGTTTTTAGAGCAAAACACACTTATAGCACCACAATATTAATATGCTTGCCTTATCACAGCATCAAAATATACCGATAACGAAATAAAGCTAGCACGCCAAACTGGGCTGTTGGGCGTGTTTGTGTTTTAGATGTTATCAGCAATATTAATTATTCCGCAAAAATCAAAAAGTCCTAAAGCTAACACCCTATTTTAATTATAAAATTCACCTATCTCTAAAGCTGAACCGTTTTCATCTTTACATTTCTTTACAAAAAAGTCCGCAAAAAAACTAGTCAATCATCCCTTAAACGGCTATACTTTCATCGCTTTAGAAAGGTGAGCTTATTAAATAAGCGAATAAACATAAAAATTCAAATAAAACAAAATATTACTTGACAGGTAAAACGAAATGCAGTACCATTTTAGGCACAAGGCACAAGGCACAAGCACTGGCAAACTTATGTCTTAAATTTATCAAATAATCCTATTCGACAAGTTTTTACTCGAAACTTATTTATATCTTCGAAATCATTTCTCGAATTATTTTCGAAATTATCCACAAAACTATTTTCAAAAATCCCATTGGCATTAGCGCCGTTGTTGTTATTGCCGTACTCTTTAGAATCGCAGGCACTATCGGCTACTACTTCTAATTACATTCACGGTACTGCGCCTTATTTAACCTTTGATGGCGGCGCGACTCATGCTGATTCAGTTAGTCCCTTATTATCAGTAACATTGCCTGGAAACAAAATTGTTACTGTATCAAATGATAGCTCAAGCCTGGAAAACCCATTAGTGTTAGATAAACTTTCAGCCACTTTTGCAGATATCAAGACATTAGTACCTCATAGGGATTATCCAGAAGTATTGACCGATAAAGTTATTGATGACAATGGTTATTGGAAGGATGATGATGGCGATACACTTCATCGTGTCAATTCAAGTAAATTAAAAATTAAATGGCAAAATTTATATGGTCAAGATATTACTAATTATGTGAAGGATAACTCAGATAAAGCATTAAATGGCTGTGATGCTCCTTATCAATTGACATTAGAAGCGGAAGATGTGAGCATTAAGACAGAATATGGTATTCCTTCTGAAAGTGATAAATTTACTGGAAATAGGCATACCTATTATCTTTATCCCAAAATGGATAAACCACAATTCTGTTATGCTATGCCTAACTTAGAATATGATTGGCATATCAAATGATATACCTTACGATGGTGCAGTTTCTTCTCTTAACGATCCGAATGGCGAGTGGAATAAATATAGAGGATTTTATGCTTATAATCCAGCGAACCCTGGAGCAAACTTTCCAACCACAGGCTCTCATAATTTATTTTTTTACTTGAGTGTTGCAGGAATGAAAGCGCAAGATATAGTAAATAAAAGTGGTCGAACAATTTCGACGGGAGGGGTAACATTAACGTTAAATGCTGAAAATACGCTACCTACAGGGCTTGTAAAAATTAACTTAACGGGTCCTAAGGAGAGTAATCCTAGTTCTTTTATTCCTTCAACATTTTATTTACACGATAAAAATAATGACCCATTGTATAGTTTTAGGTTAGAGCGTTGGTATGTAGCTAAAAAAGGCGGTGCAGGCGGTTATCAAAATGCAGTAGCATTTTGTAATAACTTTAATGGTGGTGGGTATCGTATGCCCAAAGTGCTTGACTTTACCAATGCAAATAGAAATGATGGTATGCCAAATTGGCAAAATGGTATAACAGACGGAAGCTATTTACGAAAAATTAGTTATAAAGCGAATGGTTATTGGATGGGGGGATTACTTAGCGAATGGGGACGTATGACACAGCTTTACTATAAAGAAAGTGATTGGGAGTTTTTTAGGGTAGGAGATCCCGATTGGAATAACACTAATTTGGCGCATTATTGGACTTCAGACCAACGAGTGAACAATGGCATTGTAGAAAATTATGTTGTAGAAGCTAATGCTGGTATAGTTGGCAGTAGGTTTCATTCGGATCAATACTATAGGCTTGTGTTACACCTTAGTTTGCAGCTACTATCTAAAACACGTCTAATCATGGTTATTTAGGCAAGAAAAAGCTAAATTTTTTGCCAAGATAACCAATAAAATTCACATTGATGTAGACTAAGAATTAATGTGGTTGCTAATTAGTTTTTAAGCAATATGCCAGTAAATGCTATTTTTCTTATTTAAAAAGTAAAATGTCTAACAAATATTGAGCACACACTTTAATAGAAATTAACCTTAGATTTAAAATATTTATAAAAATAGTTAACAATAAACTATATTGTTAAAAAGTGGGTTTTGTATCAAAAAATATTCTATAATTGTGAAAAAGCATTGATATTAAAAAGGTGGTAAATAAATGGAACAAAAAATTGGTTTTATTGGTTTAGGTAACATGGGCAATGCCATATTGCAAGGTATTTTGGGTAGTAATATTGTGCCGGGAACCCAAATTTATGTTTATGATCATCATCAAGAAAAAGGTCAAGTTCTTAATCAAACTTATTCAGTAAATAATCTTGATTCAGCAAGAGATGTTGCTCGTGAAGCCGATATAGTTTTTGTTGCGGTTAAGCCTAATGTGATTGTTGATGTACTTGTTGATATTCAAAAAGAATTAAAGAAAAATACCATCGTTATTTCAATTGCGGCAGGTGTTACCATTAAAACAATTGCCAAATGCGTGGGTTATGAGCAAAAAATTATACGAGTTATGCCTAACACACCAGCCCTTGTTAATGCCGCTATGTGTTCAATTACCCCTAATACCGAAATTACCGATGAAGAATTGTCTATTGTTCAACAATTGTTAAATTGTATTGGTGAAACGGAAGTTGTTCCTGAAGATTTAATTGACGCAGTTATTGGCGCAAGTGGATCTTCCCCTGCTTTTGTGTTTATGTTTATTGAAGCACTAGCAGATGGCGCGGTTAAAGGCGGATTATCAAGAAAACAAGCTTACAAGTTTGCTGCTCAAGCAGTTTTAGGATCGGCAAAACTATTATTAGAAACAGGTAAACATCCAGGGGAGTTAAAAGATATGGTCTGCTCACCTGCAGGTACAACCATTGAAGGTGTGCAACTACTTGAAGCCAAAGGATTTAGGTCAGCAGTTATTGATGCAGTGGAAGCAACGATAAAAAAATCTCAAATGATGGCAAAAGATTAATATTATAAAATTCATAACGTTATATCTTTAAATTAGCGTTATGAATTATTTTTACTGATATAATAAGTAATCTTTTAAAAAGATTGCTTGCATTAGTAAACTAATTATGAGTAAATAGACCCAAGCATACGACATGCGGATTTATTTTGTAACATTTCGATATATGTAGTTTGTAGTTTACTATACCTTAGAGATTAGTTTTCTTTAGTATATTCTTCTTAGTGTTAATAAGTAATCTAGGTTTTATGTTTTTGAATATAGTCCTTTAGGGGCTAAAGTTAATTTATTTATAGGAAGATTATTATGTCTAAGAAAACTGGTCAAGTAAAATGGTTTAACGAAAGTAAAGGTTTTGGTTTTATTTCCCCCGCTGATGGTAGCAAAGATGTATTTGTACATTTCTCTGCAATTTCTGGCGATGGATTCAAAACATTAGGTGAAGGTCAACAAGTAGAATTTTCAATTCAAGACAGTCCTCGTGGTCCTGCAGCAGCGGATGTTACCATCATCTAAGATTTATATTTTATTTTTTAGTTTTGCTACCCTATCGGTAAATTGTTACTGATAGGGTATTTTCTGATAGACTTCCCGCCTTAAATTCTTTGCCATATTCTGGCTATTTCTACTATTAATTATCATTTTTCATGATATTAGCAATAAACTAATAATATAAGAAAATGAAAAGATTACTATTTATTGTGTTATTAGGCTTTTCTTCAATTACTATGGCGGATTTAACATGAATCATGTAAAACCTATTTTGATAAACTTGACAGTTTTATGAAAGTAATTCCTAAACAACAATCTGATATGATTAAACAAAACGTAGAACTGGCTAAACAACAGATTTCGTCACTGTCTGCAGATAATCAAGCTCCAGCTTGTAGACAAGGTATGGATTTTCTTCAACAAGCTGAAGCAAATTTATTTAAAAAATAATATAATTTATCGCATATTATGACGAAAATCCCAAGGAGCTATTGGATGTTTATCTTTCCAAAGTCCTTTTTTATTTTGTTTTGCTCTGGTCTCTAATTTTACCATCATTTTGTTATTAGCTACCCCTTTATAACGATATGCCCAAGCATAACCTTTTTCGACCATTTTGGCATTGATATTAACTTTATTTAAAAAAATAGTACCTAAGGTTCTTTTATAGATATCTTTTTTGTTTTCTTTAACAAAAACATTTTTACCAGCAATAAGTGAAGCTAAATATTTCCGTGATACATTACCATAGGCTTGTTTACTTTCAGGCGCATCGATATCAAGCAAACGAACACGGATTTTTTGTTTTTTGATAGTTAAGATATCAACTGTATCACCATCAATTACTTTGACAACTTTACCACTGAAATCAGCATAAACTAGCGTGTTTGATAAAAAAAATAAAATAATACAAATTAATAAATGTTTTAAACGATTCATTATAAATAAAAAAGTATAAAAATTTGTAGCATTATACATGATTATTCATGCTATAACTAAATATGGATTTAATAAAAAAAGAGATGATGTCAACCTTACTTGTATTTAATAAGGCTGACAGAATGAGTAGCTTTAAATTAAAAAGCGTTGGTATCTTGGAATAGACCTACTTTTAAATCAGAGGCTTGGTAAATAAGCTTACCATCAACAAAAACTTCGCCATCACCGATACCCATAATTAATTTGCGATTAATAACACGTTTGAAATGGATTTTATAGGTTACTTTTTTATTGGTTGGTAGTACTTGGCCAGTAAATTTTACCTCACCAACACCTAAAGCGCGGCCTTTCCCTTTACCACCAATCCAACCTAAATAAAATCCAACTAATTGCCACATAGCATCAAGTCCTAGGCAACCAGGCATAACTGGATCGTTTTTAAAATGACATTTAAAAAACCATAAATCGGGATTAATATCAAGTTCGGCTTCAACAAAACCTTTTCCAAAGTTACCTCCGTTTTCATTCATTTCGATAATACGATCCATCATTAACATTAAATCAGATGGTAATGGTGGTCCATCATGACCAAATAACTCATTATTGCCTGATTTAATCAGATCTGCTTTATCGTACGAAGATTTACGTTCAAATGTCATAAAAAAACCTTTTATTTAATGTAAATTAAAACATGTTTTGAAAAATTAAAAGTTACCTAACTTTCTTTTTCTATTCCGTAATTAATAAAATTTTGTACCAAAGTTTATTTGGTATTGTTACTTTTTGCAATATTTTTGCCATCTACTTAACCAACTATCTTGTTTTTTGTCCTGCAACAATACTGCTTGCATACGTGCATGAATCAATTGGTAAAGATTAATGCTATCTTTATCTTTATAAGGAATACCTGTTAGTAGGTAAAGCGCATCAGCAACATGTTCAACAGACCATATTGAAAACTTTCCTTGATCGATTGCTTCAATAACATCATCATTTAAACTTAAATGGCGTTGATTAGTGGCTGGAATAATTACGCCTTGTTGTCCAGTTAAACCTTGTTGTTTACAAACAGCAAAAAATCCTTCAATTTTTTCGTTCACTCCACCAATTGATTGGACATGACCAAATTGATCTACTGAACCAGTAACAGCCAATTGTTGATCAATAGGTTGTTGTGATAAAGCGCTAATGATTGCACAAAGCCCTGCAAGTGAAGCGCTGTCACCATCAATTTCACTGTAAGATTGTTCAAACACTAAAGAAGTTGAAAAAGGTAATTGATGATTGATAGCAAATTCAGACATAATAAATGCCTGCATTATCATCATTCCTTTTGAGTGAATATTACCAGCTAATTCTGTTTTGCGTTCTATATCAATTATCTCTCCATCACCAAAATGAATAAGACAACTTATACGAGTGGGTTCACCAATCGCTTTTGGATACCCAGGGTATTCAATTACTGATAAGCCGTTTATTTGTCCAACAACTTGCTCTTTAGTATTAATCATTATTTGATTACTAAATATCTCCTCATGTAGCCTTTCTTGCAAATAATTTTCATGCCATGATTTTTGCTTTATAGCAGATGTGATGGCTGATTCATCGATTACATTATTTTGCATAAAGTGTGTAGCATTAACTAATAGCGAATTAATCCAATCTACTGAAAGAGGGAGGTAATGTTGATCACCAGTATAGCGAGTAGCCTCTTTGTAAATTTTTGCTAAAGCTAAGGTGTCAATATTAGGTAATTGTTGTTTATTAGCGATAAATTTTAAGTAATTAATCCAGCGTTCTATTTGCTCGGGTGATTTGACTGGTAATTCATTTTCAAATTCAGTATAGATAGAAGTTGAATAAAATTCAGGTTCAAAATCTTGTAATTCTGCTAAACTTAATCTATCCCCAACTAAAATAATTCGTAAATCAAGTGGCATAGGAGGAATAGACAAAGGTAAAGGATGAGATTCGTCAGCTGAAACCCATTCAAACTCTTGCTTTATTACCATTTGTTTTAGTTTAGACCATAACAATGGTTGGCTAAGTAGTGAGCGAAGGCCTAAAATTAAAATGCCGCCATTAGCACGATGAACAAGTCCAGCTTGTAATTTTATAGGGCTATTTTCAGGTTGTCTAACACAACCAAATAGTTTTTCACTATCAACAGAAGATGCAAATAAACAATTGTCTTGAGCTGCAAAATTATCTTGTTTGCTCTTTGCATTGGCCAGCGTAATTTTACTTTCGCTAAAAAAATAACTATAGCCTAATGAAGGTGAAGATAAATCAGATTTAATGGCTTGTCTTAGTAAATCAAAAAAAAGCTCGCTTTCAGGTGCTTTAAGCAACATAAAGCGGGGGCTATAACATACTCTTTTGGGTGGGCATAACAGTGCTAAGGCAGAGGCCACACGTGGTTGCCACATGAGTAAATGTTCTGATTTTTCTGATTCTAATGATATTGAATTATTAGTTTTGTTTCTAAGTTCAGAAATATAGGATAAATCAGGCTGGATCTGTTTTGCGTTGAGTTGTTTAATTGCCAAAGTTTTTATCTTTTTGTTAACTTATTTCATTTTGAAATTATAACAAGTATCCGATGTATCGCCAACAGATTACCAAAATCTTTATGGTAGCAAATAAAAAATTTACAGAAAGATTTTTTAAAATCAGGTAAACTAAAACATAATTTATTGTTTATTTATCTTAATAATCACCATTAGCAACGACTTAATATGCTCAAAATCAAAAATACTTACTTCAAAGACTATCGTGCCTCACAAATTGTTAGTTGGGGGCATTGGTTTACGTTGTTTAATATTTTTGTTGTAATTTTACTAGGTAGTCAATATTTATTTATTGCAGATTGGCCTCGTACTTTTATGGGGCGATTTTATGCAATTATTAGTGCAATCGGACATTTCAGCTATTTGACCTTTATTGCTTATTTGATTCTGCTTTTTCCGTTAAGTTTTTTCATTCATTCATCTAGATGGCAAAGGATAATTGCAACGGTTTTTGCAACAGTAGGTCTTTCATTACTAATTATTGATATTGAAGTTTTTTCGCATTTTAGAATGCACCTTAATTTGTCTATTTGGCAATTATTTTCATCGCAAAAAGTCACTTATTTAAGTACGGTATTTATTGCTATTCCGTTTATTTTGTTGATTGAAATTTTATTTTCGGTATGGAGCTGGAAAAAGTTACGTAGCTTAAGTAAACGTAAACGCTATGCAAAGCCTGTAGTAATTCTTTTTATTCTTTGTTTTGTTTCCTCACATTTGATTCATATCTGGGCTGATGCTAATTTTTATCGACCAATTACTATGCAGCGTTCAAGCCTACCACTTTCTTATCCTTTAACTGCTCGCCATTTTCTTGAACGTTATGGCTTTATTAAAGAAAATGGTTATCGTGATCGTGTTGCCCAAGAAGGGAATCCTTTTGCGATGGCAATTGAATATCCGTTAGGAAATATTGTTTATAATCAAAAGACAATAAAAAATAATGTGTTAATGATTGTTATTGAAGGGTGGAATACTAATTTATTAACTAAACATATGCCGTGGTTAAATGAGTTTTCTCAAGATAATATTTTCTTTGCTAATCATTATGGAGCAAGTAATCAGTCCTATTTAAATGACTTTTCATTGTTTTATGGGTTAGATCCTAACTACTATAATAGTATCCTTGTTGGACATAAACCGTCTGTATTGCTTGATGTCGTTACAAAACAGCACTACAACTTAGGTCTATTTTCGGAAAATGGTTTTGCTGAACCTTTATATCGTTCAGCTTTGTTATCTAATTTTTCAATACCACAACCTAAAAAACAATCTAATAAACAAATAACAGAAAACTGGAGGGCTTGGCATGAAGAACAAAATAGCCTTGCTAATCATGCACCTCTGTTTTCTATAATCCAATATTCATTGGGAAGTAAAAATAAAAAAATCACGATATCTGATCTTCAATCAGAAGCTAAAAGGCTAGATCAATACATTGAATCATTAATTGCCTATTTAAAATTATCTAATGCCTATGATGATACGATTATTGTTATTACTGGTTCGAATGATATTAAAATTGACGAAGTGAAAAAAGTAGCGTTACGCAATGCAGGAAGCGACTTTAACAGAGAATCATTAAAAGTACCATTGATTATATCATGGCCAAATAAAGGCCGTGCCCAAATAACAGAAGCAACTTCGCAAACTGATATTATGCTTACATTAATGCAAGACGCATTTTATGTTACTACGCCACCTCAGCTGTACAGTCAAGGTAAAAATCTATTTACTCAAAAGTCTAGACAATGGCTAGTTGCTGGTGATGAAAATACTATAGCAGCACTTTATGATGATAAAACGGTTGTTTTAGATGCTTTTGGTCGTTCTAAAATTTATGATATTAATGGTAAATTGCAAAAAGCAGAAAAAATTAGTTTACCCATCTTTTTGCAAATCGTTACTGAAAATCGCCGTTTTATGGTTGTGGATAATTGATTTAGCTTTTGAGTAGAATTATAAAAAGGGGTGAAGATTACTTCACCTCTTTGCCCATTGCTTGTAAATCAGCATGATAAGATGAACGTACAAATGGCCCACAAGCTGCATGAGTGAATCCCATAGCTAATGCCGTTTGCTTTAATTCTTCAAATTCTTGTGGCGAAACATAACGTTCAACGGGTAAATGATATTTACTTGGTTGTAAATATTGACCAAGCGTCAACATAGTAACACCATGACTACGTAAATCTTTTAACACTTGAATTAATTCTTGATTTGTTTCGCCAAGTCCTACCATTAACCCAGATTTTGTAGGAATTTCAGGATGTCGTTCTTTAAATGCTGCCAGTAATTTAAGTGATCCTTCATAGTTAGCGCCAGGTCGGATCCTTTTATATAAGCGAGGTATATTTTCTAAATTATGATTAAATACATCAGGTGGATTATCACTTAAGACATCAATTGCTTCATCAATACAACCACGAAAATCAGGTGTTAATGTTTCAACCTTTATATTTGGGTTTAATGCTCTGATTTCTCGAGTACAATTAGCAAAATGGCTAGCTCCACCATCTTTTAAATCATCCCTATCAACCGAGGTAATAACAACATAGCGTAATTTCATTTCTTGAATGGTTTGCGCTAGCTTAATGGGTTCTTTACTATCTGGTGGTAATGGTCTACCATGAGCTACATCACAAAATGGGCAACGGCGGGTACAAATATCGCCCAAAATCATAAAAGTAGCCGTGCCATGATTAAAACATTCAGCTAAATTAGGGCAAGAAGCTTCTTCACAGACTGAATGTAATCCATGTTTGCGCATTGTGTTTTTAATATGTGCTATATTATCAGAGTGAGCAGATAATTTAATTCGCATCCATTCAGGTTTTTTTAGTGGTGCTACATCTTCTAATGTTACAGTTGGAATTAAGCGTGTCTTGTCAGCATCACGATATTTCGAACTTCTGATTCTTGTTTCATTATTTTGCATAATTGGTATCTTATCTTTGAGGTAACTGCTTAATAAAATTATTAGTTAATAGTTGTTTTATCTCTTTACGGTCAATTTGAGAGACATATTCTTTTAGTTGCGTCATTTGTAATCCGGCATAGCCACAAGGGTTAATGTTATTAAAAGGGGTAAGATCCATATCAACATTGAATGCAAGTCCATGTAAAGTGCAGCCACGACTGATATGCAAACCAAGTGAGCAGATTTTTTTTTCGTTAATATATACTCCCGGTGCATCAGGCTTTGCATGAGCAATAATACCATAATGGAACAATGTTTGAATGACACTATTTTCTAAATAACTAACTACGTCTCGGATACCTAACTTAAGTCTTTTTAAATCAAATAAAATATACATGATTTGTTGACCTGGAGCATGGTAAGTAATTTGACCACCGCGATCGGTCTGAATAACAGGGATATTTGTCTGATTTAATAAATGTTCAGCTTTACCAACTTTACCTTGGGTAAATACAGGCTCATGTTCGACTAACCAGATTTCATCAAGAGAATGCTCATCACGTTGTTTCGTAAAGTCATGCATAGCTTGATAGGTATACACATATGGTTTAATTTTTAAGTCTTTGATTATGACATTATTAATGATCATAGTTTTTTCTGTTATCTTCAAGTAGTATTATCGAAATTTTTACGAGTATATAACAGATTTTATAATAACTTGACAACTTGTAGTTATTATTGGAATAGCTATTAGGAATAACATTTATATGTATCATTAGGTGAAATTTACTTATTTATCATATAAATAACATCAATTTCATTACTAATATTGAAATAGTTGATTAATTTAATAGGAATTAACGTTCTTTTCAAAGCCACAGTTTGCTTTACTTTTTTTTTTTAAATGGCAGACTGATATTAATGAAGCTCCGTAATGCAGAGTTTAAGCTTTTTTGGTTACGTTTTTTAATGTAATTAAGGATAGCAAATAATGCATTTTTCTAAACAAAAAAGAGGTTTTTATATGTCGGACATGCAAATGAATGATGTCGATCCCATTGAAACACAAGATTGGCTCAAAAGTGTTGAGTCTATTATTCGAGAAGAAGGAATCGAACGAGCACAGTATATTATTGAACAAATAGTTAATAAGGCGAGAGATGGGGGTGTTCCAGTACTTTTTGGATCTTCAACAAGCAATTATGTCAATACTATTCCAGTAGAAGAGCAACCTGCTTATCCTGGCGATTGGGAAATAGAAAGACGTATTCGTTCAATTGTCCGTTGGAATGCAATTATGATGGTGTTACGAGCTTCAAAGAAAGATTTAGAGCTTGGTGGCCATATGGCATCGTTCCAATCTGCAGCTACTTTTTATGAAGTCTGTTTTAACCACTTTTTCCGTGCTCGTAATGAAAAAGATGGCGGTGATTTAATTTACTTCCAAGGGCACATCTCACCAGGTATTTATTCTCGAGCCTTTATTGAAGGACGTTTAACCGAAGAGCAATTAGATAATTTCCGTCAAGAAGTTCATGGTAAAGGTTTACCATCATACCCTCATCCTAAATTGCTTCCAGAATTTTGGCAATTTCCAACAGTATCGATGGGGCTTGGTCCTGTTAATGCCATTTATCAAGCACGTTTCTTAAAATATTTAGAAAATCGTGGGTTGAAAGATACTTCTGAACAAACTGTCTATGCTTTCTTAGGTGATGGTGAGATGGATGAACCAGAATCAAAAGGTGCAATTACCGTTGCAACACGTGAAAAACTAGATAATTTAGTTTTTGTTATCAACTGTAATTTACAACGTTTAGATGGTCCAGTAACGGGTAATGGCAAAATTATCAATGAACTAGAAGGTGTATTTGCTGGTGCGGGTTGGAACGTAATTAAAGTTCTTTGGGGTGACCGTTGGGATAAACTTCTCCAAAAAGATAAGTCTGGTAAGTTAATTCGACTAATGAATGAAACACTTGATGGTGATTATCAAACATTAAAATCAAAAGACGGTGCTTATGTTCGCGAGCATTTCTTTGGTAAATACCCTGAAACCGCTGAATTAGTTAAAGATATGTCTGATGAAGAAATCTTTAGATTAAACCGTGGTGGTCAAGATCCTGCTAAAATGTTTGCTGCATTCCAACGAGCAAAAGAAACTAAAGATCGTCCAACTGTTATTCTTGCTCACACCATAAAAGGTTATGGTATGGGGGCTGCTGCTGAAGCAAAAAATATCGCTCACCAAGTGAAAAAAATGAATATGGATGGCGTGCGTCATGTTCGCGATTTCTTCAATATTCCAGTGACAGATGAAGCACTTGAAAAATTACCATACATCAAATTTGAGGAACACACGCCAGAATACAAATACATTCATGAGCGTCGTGAAGCGTTACATGGTTATGTACCATCTAGATTAACTCATTTTTCAGGAACTGTTTCAATTCCTCCATTAAGTGAATTTGCGTCATTACTTGAAGCTCAATCGAAAGAAATATCAACCACTATAGCATTTGTCCGTGCGCTTAATATTATGCTTAAGGATAAAGAACTTGCTCCACGTTTAGTACCTATTCTAGCTGATGAAGCACGTACTTTTGGTATGGAAGGTTTATTCCGTCAAATTGGTATTTATAATCCACACGGTCAACAATATACACCACAAGATAAAGAACAAGTGGCTTATTATCGTGAAGATGAGAAAGGTCAAATTCTTCAAGAAGGAATTAATGAATGTGGTGCAACGGCCTCTTGGATTGCTGCGGCCACTTCATATAGCACAAATGATTTCCCAATGATTCCATTCTACATTTACTATTCAATGTTTGGATTCCAACGTATTGGTGATTTAATGTGGGCAGCAGGTGATCAACAAGCTCGTGGATTTATGATTGGTGGAACCTCTGGTCGAACAACGCTAAATGGTGAAGGTCTACAACACCAAGATGGTCACAGTCACATTCAAGCATTAACTATCCCTAACTGTATATCATATGATCCTGCTTATGCTTATGAAGTTGCGGTAATCATGCAAGACGGTTTACGTCGCATGTATGGTGAGCAAGAAAACGTTTACTACTATATTACAACTCTCAATGAAAACTATGCACAACCAGCAATGCCAGAAGGTGCAGAAGAGGGTATTCGACGAGGTATTTATAAACTAGATACCGTTGAGGGTCAAAAAGGCAAACCGACTGTTCAGTTACTAGGTTCAGGCTCTATTTTACGCCATGTTCGTGAAGCGGCTGAAATCTTAGCTAAAAATTATGGTATTAGCTCAGAAGTTTATAGCGTAACATCATTTACTGAACTTGCTCGTGATGGTCAAGATTGCGAACGATATAATATGTTGCATCCAAGTGAAACACCAAAAGTGCCTTATGTTGCACAAATTATGAATAACAATCCAGCGGTGGTTTCAACTGATTATATGAAATTGTTTGCTGAGCAAATTCGTGGATTTGTACCTGCTGAAAGCTATCGAGTACTCGGTACTGACGGTTTCGGTCGCAGTGATAGCCGTGAAAATTTACGTCATCACTTTGAAGTCGATGCATCTTATGTTGTGGTTGCAGCATTGGGTGAACTTGCTAAACGTGGCGATATTGAAGTTAGCGTTGTTGAAGATGCGATCAAAAAATTCGAAATCAATGCCGATAAACTTAATCCACGAATTGCATAAGAGGTTATTATAATGAGTATTCAAATCAAATTACCTGATATCGGTGGTGACGAAGTAGAAGTAACCGAAATTCTGGTTAAAATAGGCGATAAAGTTGAAGCTGATCAGTCAATTATGACAGTTGAAGGTGATAAAGCATCAATGGAAATTCCAGCACCACAGGCTGGTATTGTTAAATCTATTTCTGTAAAAATTGGCGATAAAGTCAAAACAGGCGTTGACATTATGGTCTTTGATGGGCAAGGTAGCGAAACTGCCGCTCCAGCTACAGCACAAGAAGCACCAAAAGTTGAAGTAACACCAACTGCAACTAGCCAAATTGTAGATGTAAAAGTTCCAGATATTGGTGGTGATGAAGTCGAAGTAACGGAAATTTTGGTAAAAGTAGGCGATACTATATCTGTTGATGATTCATTAATTACCGTTGAGGGTGATAAAGCCTCAATGGAAGTACCAGCAACCATTGCTGGTACGGTTAAAAGTATCACGATAAAAGTGGGTGATAAAGTAAAAACAGGTTCCAAAATCATGGAATTTGAAACCACATCTAGTGCAGCTCCAGTTACTCAAGCAGCTCCAGCTGCCGCAGCTCCTGTTGCTGAAAAAGCAGCACCTGAGCCAACGCCAGCACCAGTTACTGCAAAATCAGCGCCTGCTTCATCAAGCAATGAGTTTGTTGAAAACGATGCTTATGCTCATGCAACACCATCTGTACGTCGTTTAGCACGTGAATTTGGGGTAAATCTAGCAAAAGTTACCGCTACAGGTCCTAAAAACCGTATTTTACGTGAAGACATTCAAACTTACGTAAAAAATGCTGTTAAACAAATTGAAAGTGGCGCTACAGGTGGGGCATTACCTGGTCTATTACCATGGCCTAAAGTTGATTTTAGCAAATTTGGTGAAGTTGAAAGTTTACCATTAACTAAAATTCAAAAAGTATCAGGTGCAAATTTACACCGTAACTGGGTAATGATTCCGCATGTGACAGAATTTGATGAAACAGATATTACTGATTTAGAAGCATTCCGTAAGCAACAAAATGCAGAAGCAGATAAGAAAAAACTTGATCTTAAGATCACGCCACTTGTGTTTATCATGAAAGCGGTAGCAAGTGCATTAACAGCGTATCCACGCTTTAATAGCTCATTATCTGAAGATGCCCAAACCTTAATTATCAAAAAATACATTAATATTGGCGTTGCTGTCGATACACCAAATGGTCTTGTAGTACCAGTATTTAAAGATGTTGATAAAAAGGGTATTGTTGAACTTTCTCGTGAGCTTGCGGCAATTTCTAAAAAGGCACGTGAAGGTAAATTGACAGGTAGCGATATGCAAGGTGGATGTTTCACTATTTCTAGCCTTGGTGGCATTGGTACAACCTCGTTTACACCAATTGTTAATGCGCCAGAAGTTGGTATTTTAGGTGTATCTCGCTCTAGCATGAAACCAGTTTGGAATGGCAAAGAGTTTACACCACGGCTAATGTTGCCATTATCATTATCATTCGATCACCGAGTTATTGATGGTGCTGATGGTGCACGCTTCTTAAGCCATATTGTTAACGTCTTATCCGACTTACGTCGTTTAGTGATGTAATTAAGGAGATCAAATTATGAGTCAAGATGTTAAAACACAAGTTGTGGTTTTAGGAGCAGGACCAGCGGGGTATTCCGCTGCGTTTCGTGCTGCAGACCTTGGACTAGAAGTTACCCTTGTTGAACGTTATTCAACACTTGGTGGTGTTTGTTTAAATGTAGGCTGTATTCCATCAAAAGCATTACTTCATGTTGCTAAAGTAATGGATGAAGCAAAATCATTAACCGAACATGGTATCCATTTTGGTACACCTAGACTTGAATTAGACAAAGTGCGTGGCTGGAAAGAAAAAGTCATTAGTCAACTGACTAATGGACTAGCTGGTATGGCCAAAATGCGCAAAGTCAATGTTATTCAAGGTGAAGCACAGTTTACTGGTAGTCATACAATGGAGGTAACTTCATCAAAAGGAATCACTAAGATCACCTTTGATAATGCAATTATTGCAGCGGGCTCTCGTCCAATCAAGTTGCCTTTTATTCCACATGATGATCCTCGTATTTGGGATTCTACAGATGCCTTAGCTTTAACCACCATTCCTAAAAAATTATTATTAATGGGTGGCGGAATTATAGGTCTTGAAATGGGGACTGTATACCATGCACTTGGTTCAGAAGTCGATGTAGTTGAAATGTTTGATCAAGTGATTCCGGCTGCAGATAAAGATGTAATTAAAGTCTTTACTAAGCAGATCCAAAAGAAATTCACTTTACGATTGGAAACTAAAGTTACTACCGTTGAAGCAAAACATGATGCAATTTATGTCACCATGGAAAAGAAAGACGGCAGCACCGAAACTCATACTTATGATGCGGTATTAGTGGCTATTGGTCGTACACCAAATGGTAAATTAATTAGTGCGGAAAAAGCAGGCGTTAATGTTACTGACCGTGGATTTATCGAAGTCGATAAACAGATGCGTACCAATGTTCCGCATATCTATGCAATTGGAGATATTGTTGGTCAACCAATGCTTGCTCACAAAGGCGTACACGAAGGTCATGTGGCAGCAGAAGTAATTGCAGGTAAAAAACACTTCTTTGATCCAAAAACCATTCCTTCTATCGCTTACACAGAACCGGAAGTTGCCTGGGTAGGTTTAACTGAAAAAGAAGCGAAAGAAAAAGGTATTGATTATGAAATATCAATTTTCCCATGGGCAGCCTCAGGACGAGCCATCGCTTCTGATTGTTCTGAAGGGATGACAAAACTGATCTTCAATAAAGCAGATAATCGCTTATTAGGTGGTGCGGTTGTTGGTGCAAATGGCGGTGAATTACTTGGTGAAATCACCTTAGCTGTCGAAATGGGTTGCGATGCCGAAGATATTGCATTAACAATTCATGCTCACCCAACATTGCATGAATCAATTGGCTTAGCCTCTGAAATTTATGAAGGCTCAGTCACTGATTTACCAAATGCTAAGGCGAAGAAGAAATAGTAATAATAAGTCATTTATATACTTAATAAAATGCCGTTAGCTCAAACTAACGGCATTTTTATTTTTTATAAGATAATTTTTGTCAAAAAGTTTCAGGTAACTATACGTTTCAGTAAAAAATGAATCAAATAACTAAGTGTTGATCTTAATGAAAACGAGAGATAAATAAGTTATATATCTTTGATAACTTTGGTAAACGTCAATACCCTAGTATTGGTTATTAACAGGTGTCTTTATATTATTAAAAAGATTACAATACTTAGGATTTTATTCAGATGATTTAGATGATTTATCTAAGATAAATTTGTCTGTAAGTATATTAAGAGATTTTTCAAAAAAACGATACCAATCAAAATAAATTGAAAAAATGAGGTTAATATGAACACACAGGAAATACAAACAAAATACGGCATTATTTATGCACGAAATGCATTGATATTATCTGACGTTAAATTAGAATGTATACCATTCACTTTGATGGTCAATACATCATTATCACTAGCAGGCTGTAAGCCAAAAATCTTAAATGTTCCAGAAGTTAAAGTTACATTTATTTTTAGTGATATTGATAGCTTATCTATTTATCTAATAGATGAATACCCTTATGAAAAATATTCAAAATCTAGTTTTGATTTAGTAGATGAAGTTCATAAAAAAGGCAAGCAACGTATAATTCTTAGTACTTATGATCATATTTTTGATGTTATAGGCAGATATAAAATTGAATATGATTAATTGATAGAAGAAATACTAACATAAACCTATTTATTATTGATTGTTGACAGCCTAATAATACTCAGTAAGTATTGGTAATAGAAATTATTCTAAATAAAATTCATAAAACACGGTTCTATCTTTCTGCCTTTGATTAAATAGCTTGGAATTTTGATTCACAAAGTATTAAACAATATTTGGATGTTGGTAACAGAATTTGATATGTTAAAACTGAATGTTTTTGCTGATCAAAATTTAATATTTGAACACACCTTTCCTTGTTGCATCCTTATTTACTTAATAAAATGCCGTTAGCTTAAACTAACGGCATTTTTATTTTTTTATAAGATAATTTTTGTCAAAACCTTTCAGGTAACTATACGTTTCAGTAAAAAATAAATAAATTATCTATAACTAAATTTTTAAATGAAAGTAATTTTATAATGAATTCATTATATTCATCAGGCTTTGATAACTATCAACATCATGATAGCGTACCTTACTAGTCGAAAGTTCGTTAAAAAGCTTTTTCGCACACGAAATTTTTGCTTGTTCAATTGGCCTTAAATTTAAACTATCCATCGTACCTTTTGTTTCAGCAATAAAAAAGATATGCTTTACTTTCCCAACATGAAAAGCAATTGCCCAATCGGGTGAATAATTACCAACGGGTGTTGGAATATGAAAGCCTTTCGGTAATTTTGCATATACGCACACTTCTTCTGCTGTATCAAGATCCTCAACAAATCTTCTTTCAATACTTTTTTCGGCTAAGCCATCGGTAAATACATAATCTTGAATGGCTTTTTTCGCTAAAAACGCTTTATCGTAATTTTGCAAACTTTTTTCCTGAGTGAAAATTGTACTGTCATATTTGCCCGAAGTTTTATTGTACGTAATATGTTCTATAATCGTAGTTGCTTTTTGTTCTTTAATTAATTTAATAATTTTAGCAATAAATTCTTCTGGATTATCCTTGAACATATCTAGTTTTTTTGAATCTAACCCCTTTAATATGGCCACTACTGTTTTGCGGGTTAATGTGGTTTCTTGCGCAATCTGACCAATCAGATCATATTTTATTGGTTTAAAATAAGCATGTTCCAAAGTGGTAGTCTTTGTTTCTTGAGTTTTAAACGCATCATTTTGATAGATACTTTGTGTTGTTATTTGATCTTTAAGTTGACCGACAGCCGTAATGTATTGTAGCTGCGAGACAAATAACTTATCGTTGATATGAGCAATTGCTTTATTGATTAATTCATCGCTATTAAAGTTAACAGTATAAGCATATTGCTGATTAATTTGCTGCCATAATGCTTGGAATTCTGCTTTATCAAAATTCTCATTAAGTGGATTATCTTTAATCTTTGTTTCATGACCATCGGTAAACATGGCGTCTAACTCGCTATCATTATAAATAGTCTGAATTAGGCGATGAATTCCGTCACCCATTGGTTGTAATTCATCTGGTAATGGTGCCACTGAGTTCATTACAACATCGTTGCGGTATTTATCGGTTATTTTACGCTCGATATCAACATAGCTATGACTAATTAAATAAAATTCAATTTTATCAGCTACTGCCTTATCGATAATGGTCGATACACCATTAACTTCTACATATTTACCAAAAAAGTACTCACTGGTGGCGACAGTTGGTCGATCATAAATGACTGTTTTTATGTCGGCTTGAAGATCATTAACAAAGTTTCTATAACTTTCACTGGCGATAACGGTTAACATGTTGATATCGTGGACTTGTTCGCCGCAGCTTTCAATATCCATACGATTACCATCTTGATTGACACATAAACGAAGACCACGGCCGACTTCTTGTCGTTTAGCTGTTTGGTTATCGGAGTGTTTTAGTGTACAAATCTGGAAAACATTGGGATTATCCCAACCTTCACGTAGTGCTGAGTGCGAAAAGATAAATCGAGTGGGCTCATCAAAGCTTAACAGTTGTTCTTTATTTTTAAGAATCAGGTCGTAAGCTGAAATATCATCTGAAGACTCGCTACCTCGTTTTAATTGGCTATCAATACTTTTGCCAGTTTTTTTATCAATGCTAAAGTAGCCTTTATGTACTTGGCTTGCATCATTACACTTAGTTTTTAAATATTGCTGATAGGGTGTTTTGCTGGATTGGTCTAAGTATTGTTGTAAAATCGTTAGGTATTCTTGTTCAAAGATTTGACCATATTCGCCCAATATTTCGTTATTGTTTTCATCATATTGGCGGTATTTAGCTACTTCATCAATAAAAAATAATGATAGTGATTTAACGCCCATATTGAACAATTTTTCTTCTTTGTCAAAGTGAGATAATATGGTTTCTCTAATTTGAATGCGGCGCATATTTTCTTCAGAAATATCACCTATCACTTCACCGATTTTAATTGAAACACCATTGGTAAAAGTGACTATTCCAGTCAAAGGATTGATCTCAGATACCGTATATCCCTTGTATTGCTGCATCTGTTTTGAAACAGAATAAAGATTATCACCCTCAGTAAAATGGCGAATTTCACGTTTGATACCATTCTTATGATTTATTTCTAGCTCAATATTTGCCAGTGGTGGTTTTTTACTGGATAAGACGATTTGTTCAAGATACAAGTAGCTATCAGTACCTCTTAGATTTTTAACTTCAAAACCCTTTACTTCAATTTTTTTAACTAGCCGTTTATTGTATGCATCAAGTGCATCAAGTACATAAATTAGATTATTCTGTTTTTTATGGGTAGCAGAATAATTTAATGAAAATAATGGATTAAAATTTTTTAAGGCTTTTTGCGTGACTTCACCACCCATTTTTTGAGGCTCATCCAAAATAATAATGGGATTATTAGCGGCTATAACATCAATCGGCCGGCGCGAGGCAAACTCATCGCGTTTTGAGTAAATAATTCGTGCTTCTTTATTTTTGCCGTCTTCTTTTAGCGAGGACGCAAAAGCTTGGGTGTTAATGATCATAACATTAATGCCCGAATTGGCAGCAAAACTATCTAATAAGTTTAAATTTTTACTGTCATAGACAAAAAAACGAGCTTTTTGACTATAATGCTCCATAAAATGGTCTGTGGTTATTTCAAAGGTTTTTTTTACTCCCTCTCGAATGGCAATAGAGGGTACCACAACAATAAACTTGCTCCAGCCATAATGCTTGTTCACTTCAAACATGGTTTTGAGGTAAACATAAGTTTTACCAGTACCCGTTTCCATTTCGATATCAAGACTACACCGACCTAAGTTTTTAATTAATTCAGTGGACTGTTTGATATTGTTTAGATTTTGTATTTTTTTTATGTTAGCAAGTAACTCGTTATCGGTTAACGAAATAATTTCATTTTTAAAACCAATATCGATTGCGCTGTCATCTGATGTATACCTTGAATCAGTGTCATAACTCATTTCTGCCTGAGTAGGTGTATTGCCTAAATCACGCACATAACGCAGGCTATTTTGATAACCTTGCCCGTTAAAAACTTGAACTACTGCATTTACTGCATCGGTTTGATATTGCTGAATTTTAAAATTAAATTTCATTACAACACCTTCCTCTTGGTTTCAGGGCTGTAGGTGTTGAAAATTTGTTCAAAATTGGTGGCAACACTATCATTTTCCATTGAGCTATCACGCATAACAAAATAGTAAGGTTTTTGTTTGGCAATAGCCGTGATGACCTCTTCATTAATGTCTGTATCAAAACAAGCCATTAAAAAGTTATCCGCTACGTTAAACACTGTTTTACCGGCAATGGAGGTTTGCTTAATATCACTGGAAAGTAATACACCCAAATCCAGCATAACTTGGAACAATAAATCTTCTGCCGTTCTATCGGCTTTGATATTGTCAATCAGCACATCAAGAAGATCGGTATTATACTCAGCAGGGTTGTAATAAACCTCTTTCATATTACTGCTATCACATTTTAAAACGCGAAAGCCTTTATCAAATTTAGCCTGTGGATTTTCTTGAGCAATTTTATTGCCTGCCCGGCGAATGCGCTCTTTACCAATTTCACAGATATTAGTCGCTTTCTTTTGTTTTTGTAAAAACTCAACAGCAAATTTATTGTTTCTTTCCGAAATATCTTCGGGCATCTGTACCAATATATATCTAGCTGACTTATTTTGTTTTACATTATAATCCATTACCGCAGCAGCGGTTGTTGCCGAACCAGAGAAGAAGTCCATGATAATAGGAGATTCTTGTTTATATAAAGTTGCTTGTAATAAAATTTGAATTAATTTTTCAGGTTTCGGAGTATCAAATATATCTCCACCAAATAAATGTCTAATTTGAGCTAAACCATCTTCATTGGTTTCACATGAATAAGAATTAGGAGATAAAACATTTTTCATTTTTTTTATTTCACCACCTAATTTTATATGATTGGGCCTAAAAGGGGCTTTACTAATAACGATTTTTTCTTGATTTTGTACAATTTCATCGATTTTGCTTTGTGAATAGCGCCACTCACCCTCCAAAATTATCTCGGTTATATTTTTATAATTTTCAACAATTACCCTATTTAATAATTTAGTAATAATATTTCCTTCAGACATATCTTGAGGTTCAAAAATTTGTTCTTTAATTGAAAAATCAACCGAGAATGGAGGTAAAGTTATGGTTGAACGATTATTTCCTGCATTGTTTATAGGGTATTTTTTTCCCTCTGTTGTTTTTTCAATTGAAAATGGTACGGTTAGCTCGGATTGTTTAGCATAACAAAGCACGTAGTCAAAAATTTTTCCAACGTTTCTATGTAAAAATGACGGTTTCTTTTTCTTCTCCCATATAAATTCTGCGATAAAATTTTTTTCCCCAAAAATTTCATTACATAATTTCCTAGCATTGTAATTTTCGTTATCATCAAGAGTGATAAAAATGATCCCATTTTTTTTTAAAATATCTTTAGCAATTTTTAATCTTGGATACATCATGTTTAACCAATCGGTATGAAAACGACCATTACTTTCTATATTTTGGATTAATCTATTCCCATTTAGATCATATTGATTGCTATGACCTATATATTCAGCATAGCTTTGGATGAAATTATCCAAATACATAAAATCATGTCCAGTATTGTAAGGGGGATCAATAAATATTAAATCAACTTTATCGAGATAAGTTTCCTGCAATAGTTTTAGTACTTCAAGATTATCGCCTTCAATATATAAATTTTCGGTATCATCAAAATCAACACTTTCTTCACGACAAGGTCGTAAGGTTTTGGCTATGGGGGCATTGGCAAGTAGAATTGATTTCTTTTTATCTGGCCAAGTAAATTGATAACGTTCTTCTCGGCCTTCAACAATCACTGATGAAAGTTCTTGTTTGAGCATATCAAAGTCGATGGCGTATTCCACTTCACCTTGTTGGTTTTTGCGTTCAGTAATACAGTTCGGGAATTGTGCGCCAATTTTTTTGATATTTTCATCCACTTTATTGAGTGAATGCATCTTTAATTTATCCATTTAAGAATCCTTTAACTCTTGTTTCAATTGGTTAATTTTTTGCACCAATTCAAATACTTTTTTAGGCTGTAGCTCTTTTCTTGCTTGCTTTTCAAGGCGAGCAATATTTAAAATCAGTTTTTGTCTTTTATCGGCAATGATAATCTGCTGTTCAAGGCTATTGCCTTGCTCAATATTGAATTTGCCGACTTGTTGAATGATGTTTTGCCAGACATTATCAAGGTTTAATCCTTTTAATTCAATGTGTAATTCTTCTTTAGCTTGCCAATCACTTTGTATCAATTTATGTTGAAAAACGGCCAATTTAGCCTGCTTAGCATATTGCAAAATAAATAGTATATTTTGCGGTATTAGTTTGGATAATAAAACAAGGCTTGTTTCATTAAAATTGATTTTTTTTAGTTGTACCAATGCCACAAAAAAAGCATTGATGTTGTTTCCTGCCGCGAGATTTATTTTCGTTGCCGAAACCTCGTTAACAAGGGTAATTTTGGCTATATCCGCATCGACTTTTTCTTTCGTAGCATTGTTCAGTTGAAACTTTGCATAGATTGTTTTTTTAGCTAACTGGTGATTTATTTCTGTCGTTTTGGGCAAACCAAGCATTATGCTACCTTATTTTCTGATTCACTGACAACTAAAAAACAGATTAATTCAAAGTCATCTAGACCTTTTATACTATCGGTAACAAAACTAACTGAGTTACCGCTTAAAAAATTATCAATATCACTGTGTTTTTTTACTTCAATAATGGAGTTTATGGCGTCACCAAGTCGTTGTGAAAAATGAGTCATATTACTGCCATCGGCTGTGATTTTGTTAAATTGCTGATACAATTTTGCAATGGGTTCTGTTTTGCCTTTGCAAAGTAAGCGTATTTTATCAAGTAATTGTTTTGGTGATAAATGATCACAAATAACTTCGCCATTATTAGCTACATACACCATGTAAAACGGATGAAGTCGATTTTGATTATTAATATTAATGCTGTTTGCCCGATTTTTTAATATATAAATAACACCTGCGGGCATATCTGGTGAAGCTGGCACAACGGCATGTAATCCATACGGTGTTTTATCAAGCTCAGGATGGTTTTTGATGTACTCTAGCAAATCAAGTCTAAATTCATTTAAACCTAAATCCATAATTGATATACTGTTAGTGATATCTTCAATATCAACCACTTCGTCTTGTAAGCGTTTGAGCTGTGCTTTACGATAGGCTAAATCGGATTTTTCTTCTTCACTTAAAATATTGTCATCACCTGTTGCTGTCATGTCGACAATTTTCATGCGAGTTTCTACCTTAGCTTTTAGATCAATATATTCATCTAAAGTAACATCAGGCCAAAAGTTAACTAGCTGAATCGACTGATTTTTGCTGCCTATGCGATCAATACGTCCAAACCGCTGAATAATTCGTACCGGATTCCAATGTATATCGTAATTAATTAAATAATCACAATCTTGTAAGTTTTGCCCTTCAGAGATGCAATCGGTTGCAATTAATATATCAATCTCATGAGTGTTATTCGGCATTAACAAGTGTTTATCTTTTGATTTGGGTGAAAAGCAGGTTAAAACAGTGTTTAAGTCACAATGCAATTTAGGTACAGTAGATCTTCCGTCAACCGAACCTGTTATCATTGCGGTATGTAGGGAAAAGTTATTTTGTACATACTGGCTAACGTGATCAAACAAATAACTTGCTGTATCGGTAAAAGCGGTAAATATAATCACTTTTTTATTATTGTTATTAATGGGGTTTAGTTGCTTATTTTTAATAATAGTAAGTAAATTTTGTAATTTAATATCATGTTTTGCTGTGATGTCACTTATCATATGAGTTAATAATGATAAGATTTCATAATCTTTAGTGAGATAGTGTTTCCATGAAAGATAATCCATATCAGATAAAGAAATTTTCACTTTTTTACCAAATGTAAATAACTGATCATTATTTTGTTCATCTTCATCAAGATCATTGAAATTAGTAATATCGGTAAGCTCAATTTCTTTTTTTACACTTTGATTATAAGATTCAATAGTAGCTATAGTTTGTTGAATAAAGTTCTTTATACGTTCTAATGTATGATTAAATGAGAATACAGAGCTTTCCAGTCGTTTCATCAAGTTGATTGCCATTAAACGACGAATCCCTTGTTCTCGATTAGCTTGGGTAAATCCAATATTGATTTTGTTGTCCTCATATATTTCAGCATACTTATCCATTTTGCTTGGTAAGATAAAGTGGGTAGGGGTATAAATTGATAGATTTAGTAGCATGAGTTGTTCGAAAATTTCGTTATAACTTATCGCATTAGCTAAATCTGTTAGTTTAGGCCTTACTGAAATAGGTTTGAGTCTAGTTGGAAAAGTACCTATATCGGTGGTATCGTAATATTTTTGAATGTGTTTGCGTGAGCGTGCAATTGTAACAGAGTCCAAAACTTCAAAAAAGTCAAAATCCAACATTCTTAGTAGGTTTTCTGTCGTTCTTTCAGTTGTGTCTTGTTTACTCCAAATATTAAATGCTTTTTGTGCATTTTTAAAAATCTCATCCAATGAACGGCGAGTATTGAGATTTTCATCAATATGACTGGTTTTGCCTTCGTAAGCAAGAGCTAATTGATTTTTTAAATCATTAAAGCGATTGTTAACAGGGGTTGCGGAAAGCATCAATACTTTAGTTTTGACCCCTTTTCGAATCACTTGATTAAGTAATTTTAAATATCGATTTTCTTTTTCGTTATCTTTGCCTGATAATTTGCCACCATTACGGAAGTTATGTGATTCATCAATCACTACAAGGTCGTAATTATTCCAATGAATTCGATCTAAATCTATACCATTTGATTGACCACAAGAGCGATTAAGATCAGTATGGAAAAGCACATCATATCGTAATCGATCTTCAGCGATGGGATTATTAATATAATTTGCTTTATAGGTGTTCCAGTTATTGTTTAGTTTTTTGGGGCATAAAACAAGCACAGACTTATTTCGGTTTTCATAATATTTAATGACTGATAAAGCAGTAAATGTTTTACCCAGCCCAACACTGTCAGCTAAAATACAGCCATTATATTTTTCAAGTTTATTGATGATTGCTAAAGCCGCATCTTTTTGATAGTTGAATAGCATATTCCAGATTTTGCTATTTTTAAATCCAGTAGCTTCGTTGGGCAATACATCTTCTGAGATGTCTTCAAGAAATTCATTAAAAATATTATAGAGGATAACAAAATAGATAAACTCAGGTGAATTTTCATTGTAGGCACTAGCAATATTGTCGATAACAACATTTGTTACATCCTGAAGTTTATTTTTATCTTGCCAAAGTTCATTAAAAATGGAAAGAAATTTAATTGAATCAGGGGAAGAAATTTTTTGTACTATATTGTAAGCATTGTTTCCTCGTTCACAACCTAGATCAATAGTTGTAAATCCATTGATTGGTATATAAGCATTATCATCTACATGTATGAATCCAGCCATATTTTCATTAGTGATGTTGGATTTAAATGTAACTTTTTGTCTAATCCAATCAGCACATTCTTTAGCAATCGCTTTTTGTGTTAATTCGTTACGAAGTTTAATTTCAAATTCGGTACCATAAAGGCTACGTTCTCGATTAAGGCGTGGTATGTAGAATTCTCTTTGTGCTTTTGGGGTTTGCTCGGTTATAAATGTTGGCGAAGTAAAGATGAAACGGAGTTCATCTATATTTTTCAACTCTTTTTTGAGTTTTTCAAAAGCAAAAAATGAAAAGCATGCGGCAACGATTGCTAATTTACTCCCTTGCTTTATTTCGCCTGATAGATCTTCTTGGAGCGTTTTCGTTATGTTATCTATGATTCCCATTGTTTTATTTTCTCTGCGATATTATCTGTACTAATGCTAACTTCCCTTATTTTAAATTAGCTTCTACAAAAAAGTATTGTCATTGGTGATTAACTACAGCGCAATTTATTGTGATATTTTTATTATTGTAAAAATGTAAATTATTGTCTAGAAATGTTTTTATCTATTTTTTGCTAAAAAGTATGGTTGTTGATAGTGGCTAAAAATTGGAAAAAATTTACTGATATAAATAAAAATCATAAGCGAATATCTCATGGTCAAAAAAAGTTAGTGTTAAGTTTAAAATAATAATCAACTATCTTTTAACTCTTTCTAAAAAATACACTCACAAGTAGAAAATTTTTTATGAACAAAATAGAATTTAAATGTGAAAAAATGATAGAGCAACAAATAACCTAATATTAAGTTTCTAATATATTGGCTATTTACATATAATATTTCATTTATTCAATCGATTTGCTATATATTGTTGATGTAATGATGCGATATAAGCCCGATAACTAGCTCAAACTGTATTTTAAAAGTGATTAAGTATATAATGCTCCGCAAATTTAATTAATTTATATCATCTAAAATATATTTCTATGAAATCTTCAATTATCAACAAATTAGAAATGCTACAAGAGCGTTATGAAGAAGTTCAAGCATTATTGTCTGATGCTTCGGTTATTGCGGATCAAAATCGCTTTCGCACTTTATCTAAAGAATATTCGCAATTAACAGGGGTGGTTAAGTGTTTTTCTGATTGGAAGCAAACACAAGAGGATATTGAGACAGCTAAAATGATGCTATCTGATCCTGAAATGAGTGAAATGGCACAAGAGGAGTTAAACGAAGCATTAAGTCGAGTTGAAGAACAAGAAAAGCAACTACAAGTTTTACTATTACCTAAAGATCCTAATGATGATTATAATTGTTTTATCGAAGTTAGAGCAGGAACTGGTGGTGATGAAGCGGCTATTTTTGCTGGCGACTTAGCTCGAATGTATACAAGATTTGCCGAATCACGGAATTGGCGTGTTGAGATTATGAGTGCAAATGATGGTGAACATGGTGGCTATAAAGAAGTTATTATGTTAGTTAGTGGGGATGGTGTTTATGGTAATTTAAAATTTGAATCTGGTGGACACCGAGTCCAACGTGTGCCAGAAACAGAATCTCAAGGTCGTATTCATACATCTGCTTGTACCGTTGCTGTTTTACCGGAAGTCCCTGAAGCAGAAATGCCTGAAATCAACCCAGCTGATTTAAAAATTGATACCTATCGTTCATCTGGCGCAGGTGGTCAGCATGTTAATACAACAGATTCTGCTATTCGTATTACCCATATTCCTACAGGCATCGTTGTTGAATGTCAAGATGAGCGATCGCAACATAAAAACAGAGCCAAAGCAATGTCAGTTTTAGCTGCAAGAATTCAAGATGCGGAACTACGTAAGCGCCAACAAGAAGAGGCTTCAACACGTCGAAATCTATTAGGTTCAGGCGATCGTTCAGATAGAATCAGAACATATAATTATCCACAAGGTCGAGTAACCGATCATCGAATTAATTTAACGCTTTACCGTTTAGACGAAGTCATGGAAGGAAAATTAGAGATGCTAATCGATCCGATTGTGCAGGAATATCAAGCAGATCAACTAGCAGCTTTATCGGAACAAGATGAATGACATACTTACAATGGCTTAAAAGTGCATCTCAAACCTTAACAGATAGTGAAAGCCCAAAGCGAGATGCTGAAATTTTACTGAGTTTTGTTACGCAAAAAACGCGGACATTTTTAATGGCGTTCAGTGAAACATTGCTAACTGATGATGAATTGATTGCTTTATCTGAATGTTTAGAACGCAGGAAAAATGGTGAGCCTATCGCTTATATAACTGGCGAAAAAGAGTTTTGGTCTTTAAAGTTTAATGTTTCTAACGCCACTTTAATACCTAGACCGGATACCGAAAAATTAGTTGAATTAGGTTTAGAGTACCTTCCTAAAGTGCCTTGTGAAGTATTGGATCTTGGCACGGGAACAGGCGCGATAGTTATTGCAATGGCAACCGAACGTCAAGACTGTTTATTTACCGCAATTGAAAAAAATAAAGATGCCCTAATCTTAGCTCAAAAAAATGCTGCTCAAATTGGGGTGAATAATGTTTATTTTTTACAAGGTGATTGGTACAAACCAATAAAGAATAGAAAGTTTTCAATGATTGTCAGTAATCCTCCTTATATTGAGCCAACAGACATCCACTTATCCCAAGGCGATGTACGCTACGAACCAAGAAGCGCATTAGTTTCTGAAGATGATGGTTTAGCTGATATTAAACTAATTGTACAAGGTGCAACTAAGCACTTAAACCAATATGGGTGGTTACTAATAGAACATGGTTGGAAACAAGGCGAGGCAGTGCAAACTGTTTTTAAACAACACGGATTTCAATTAGTAGAAACCTTCACCGACTACAGTGGTAATGATAGAGTTACCCTTGGTCGCTGGTTTAAACCTTAACTAGGAAAATTTTATGATGCAGCAAAAAAAAGTAAACATTGGTGACATTACTGTCGCTAATGATCTACCCTTTGTACTATTTGGTGGTATGAATGTGCTTGAATCTCGTGATTTGGCGATGAAAATCTGTGAACATTATGTCACCGTTACCAATAAACTAGATATTCCTTATATTTTTAAAGCCTCTTTTGATAAAGCAAATCGCTCATCAATTCATTCCTATCGTGGACCAGGATTAGAAGAAGGGCTAAAAATATTCCAAGAGCTTAAACAACAATTTGGCGTTAAAATTATTACTGATGTACATACTGAAGCACAATGTCAACCCGTTGCTGATGTGGTTGATGTAATCCAATTACCTGCCTTTTTAGCAAGACAAACTGATTTAGTTGTTGCAATGGCTAAAACAGGCGCAGTAATTAATGTCAAAAAACCACAATTTGTTAGTCCAGGGCAGATGGGTAATATTGTTGAAAAATTTGAAGAGGCTGGTAACAATCAAATCATCCTTTGTGATCGTGGTAGCTGTTTTGGTTATGACAACTTAGTGGTTGATATGCTTGGTTTTAACATTATGAAAAAAGCAAGCAAAGGGTCACCAGTTATTTTTGATGTTACTCACGCTCTTCAATGCCGTGATCCTATGGGAGCAGCATCAGGTGGACGTCGTGGCCAAGTAACTGAACTTGCACGCTCGGGCATGGCTGTTGGTATTGCTGGGTTATTTTTAGAATCCCACCCAGATCCAAGTCATGCAAAATGTGATGGACCGTCAGCATTACCACTAGCAAAATTGGAACCTTTCTTAAAACAGATGAAAGCCATTGATGAACTAGTAAAAAGTTTTGATGAAATTGATACTGAACACTAAGAGTTTAATTATTTAGCTACAATTAAAAAAACGTTATTTATTATAAAGTAAACGGTATTTTTAGCATATTAATAAAAAAGAGAAACCAAATATGATTTCTCTTTTTTATTTGGTTATGTGGTCATTTTACGTCATTAATCTTTAGAAATTACTTACTTTTTAATCTTCAATTTTTCAACCACGGTAATAAATATACATAAAAAATGCCATACCCTAAATCATAGGTAGCGTGTTGATATTATAAATAAAATTGGCGATAGACTAAATATTGACACCAAACGTTCATCTAGAACATATTCATTAACATCTTCTAAAATCGTCATAACACATTAAATAATGTGACTTTAATGATTAATACTAACGTAATTTTGTACGTGGGTTGTCCATTTACAATGGGATATTTATACAAAGGTTTTTATTTTAAGTTATATTTTTGTAAAAAATATTCAGGATTCTATACCGTCATAAGTTTAAAAAATTCTAAAAAAGTC
>NZ_LZHK01000128.1:0-2245 GCF_001690415.1 Gilliamella sp. Imp1-1 | reverse complement strand
GCATTGTTTACAGTAATTTGATACAGTACTGTATTGAATATACATAAAAAACTAACGCCTTATTACAGACATGAGATATGGCGCTTATATCATAAAGAAAAAATAACGGTCACTGATTTGGCAAAACGCTTTATGGTCAGTCGGCCTACCATTTATAATGTACAAAAGAAAGCCCAATTGAAGCTTTTTGTGCCTTTAACCAGTAAGAATGAACGTTATAAAACCATTCGTTATGGAATTAAACGTCTGGTTAAAGTCGAAAAATCGATTGAAGATAAATTAAGACGGCAAGCTAAACGCTATAACAAAACCTATCCGGGAGAAATGCTACACGTTGATACCAAACGTTTACCTTTACTTAAAAATGAAACGAAACAGCAAACTAGAGAATATTTATTTGTCGGTATTGATGATTTTTCACGTGAGCTTTATGCGGGTATTTACCCTGATAAATCCCAATTTAGCTCGGCACAGTTTTTACAAAATGATATATTAGCCCAATGTCCTTATACCATTGAATGTATTTATTCCGATAATGGACGTGAATATCAAGGCACCAGCGAACACCTATTTGTTAAAACGTGTAACAACCATCGTATCCATCAAGAATTCACGAAACTAGTCTGTCCACAAACGAATGGGAAAGCTCAAAAGAGTGATACGAACTTTGAATTGCGATGTGGCATAATCAGCATATATTTAGTAATTCAAAAGATAGAAAACAAAAACTTAAACGCTTTATTAATATTTATAATATTGTTAACCGCATAAAGCGATTTCAAGAAAAAAACCTTATGAGTTTTTAGATGGTTATTGTAACCATCTAAAAACTCGGCATTTTCCTACAAATTAGAATTTAGCACAAAATTATTACATGTAATAATTTTGTGCTAAAATAAGACCTATTAGATACTAAATTAAACACTAAATATATGAAAAAAAACATCAAAAGCTCTGCTTTTTACCAACAGCAATATAGGCGACGCTTACGTGAACAAGGTTTAATAAAAAAAGATGTTTGGATTTTACCAGAAAATACAAATAAATTACTCGAAATTGAAAAAAAATTTCGTTTATCAATAGTAAGTAGCACAAGTTTTAATGAGAAACAGGAAAACAATGAAATGAAAAAAAATGAAGTTTGGTCAATTACAGATCTTTATCAAGCTTTGCATGATTCAGAATTATTTAAGCAAGATTTTGCTAGTATTGAAATTATCGATGGTGTTGACGCTTGTTTGCATATCGTTATGCATAAATACGGCGATCTTCCTCTATTTTTAAGTGTTTCAAATCAGCAAATTATCGTTGAAGCGCTACTTTGGCCTGTTGATATTGTTATCCAGCGGACTCAATTTAATGAAGAAATATTATGTACTCGAAAACTATTTCCATTATCAATAATTGCGATAGAAAAAACTGGTGATGGTTCATTGAATTATATTATGTATGGGGCGTTGAGTGCATCTTCGTTATTAAGTGACATCATTTATGAATTGGAAACTTTATCAGATAATGTTATCAAAGCTACTGAAGCTTATGAGCATCATATTAACTTTAATAAATTGAATCAAAATTGATAATAAGGAGATTAAGGATGGTTATCTTCAAAAAACTTGTTACAGTACTTCGTGGTGGTGTTAATGAAGCTGGCGAAGCAATTATCGATTTGCAAGCTTTGCGCATATTAGACCAAGAAATTCGCGATGCGGATGCTGAATTAAAAGAGGCTAAAGAATCATTAGCAAACATACTTGCTCAGCAAAAATTAGCAGATAAAGAAGTTGAAAAAATTCAAGCTGAAATCACTGAGTATGAAAATTATGCTATCAAAGCACTAGAAAATGATAACGAAAAATTAGCCTTAGAAATTGCTGAAAAGCTTTCTGTTCTTGAAACGGAACGTAAAAATCAAGAAGAACAAGCAATATATTTTGCTGAAAATGTAAAAAATTTACGTCAGACAATATCACAAACAGAAATTAATATTCGCACTCTTAAACAACAAGTAGATATTGTAAAAGCTACTGAAAGTGTACAAAAAGCACAGAGTGCTATTGCTCAGCGTTACGGTAATTCGACAACAAAATTACAAACAGCATTGGATTCCTTGGAACGAATCAAAAAACGCCAAGAAAAAACAGCTGCAACTATTGAAGCAAAAAAAGAATTATTGGTATCAGAAAATCAAGATTCACTTGATCGTAAATTAGAGGAAGCAGGAATAAAATCTAACAATCAAAAT
>NZ_LZHK01000127.1:0-3686 GCF_001690415.1 Gilliamella sp. Imp1-1 | reverse complement strand
AATATTAGTTATACATTATTAATTTATTTACTTTTTATAGTAATTTTTCCTAGAACAAAATGGATAAGATTACCTATATTTGGAATCTTCAATTTCATTTTAGCTATTGAGCTCTTTTTTAATTTAAAATATGGTTATATCTCTGATTCTCTTTTGAAGACTGCTTTAGAAAATGATACAAATCAAAGCTATATAATGATAAAAAATGAATTTCTATCAATCATATTGCCTTCTTTTCTTTTCTCGATAATTTATACTTATTTCGTATATAATAAAATAAGTATATCTTTTAGGAGCAAAATATTATATTGGTCTATAATCTTTATCTGTTGCTTTTTCTTATTTAAAAACACTTTATACTATTATCTATCAGATAAAAGACATATTGTTGAATTTGAAGTTGATCCATTTTTTTCTTTAAATAAGTATATACGAGTAAAATATCCTGTTGTGATTGGGAACACTACCATATTAATAGTTGATTACTTAGGATTTTCCGAAAAATATACAAATGTTGTTCAGCATGAAAAATTCAACTCTTCGATAATTAACACAAATGACTTAAATACCTATGAAAAATATAAAAATATAATATTTATTTTGGGTGAATCAGCATACCGTGGTAGACATAGTACTTATGGATACAAAAAAAATACAACGCCAGAAATGCAAAAAATTTTCACGCAAACTAATAGTTGTATAATAAATGAAGTACATTCACCTGCATCAATTACAAGAGATGCTGTGCCTATGTTATTTTCATTCGCAAAACCGCAAAATGAAACTCCCTTATTAGATGAAAAAAATATAATTGAAATGGCTAATTTTCAAAATTATAAATCCTACTGGATATCTAAAAATGGAGAATCCGGCCCACACAGTAGCAAATATTCTATTATAGCAAAATTAAGCAATATCTTTATCGAAAATCTGAAAGATGATCTAGAACTTCCACAACAACTGATTGAAACAGGTTTTCAAAATAATGAGAAAAATTTTATTGTAATTCATTTAGCTGGAAGCCATAAACCTTATAAGCTTGGTTACGATGAACTAGATATGTCTTCCTTACCCGAAGGAGACGACTATGATCTTACTATTCACCACACAGATCGAGTTATAAAACAGATTTATACAATACTAAAAGAAAAATTGAATGATTTCATATTAATTTATACGCCAGATCACGGTGAAATTGTTAATTTAGGACATGGACTATTAAGAAAAACAAAAGAATTTAGTAACCAATTTGAAATTCCTTTAATGATATATTCAACATATGATGATTATCCTTGCCAAGAAGTTGAAAGCTATCGTAACGATGAAAATATGATAAACACATCCAATCTTGTATTTTTATTAAGCAAATTACTCGGTTATTCTGTAAATATCGATCAATCCTTTATTAAAAATGATTTGATACTATCGGTCGATGGACAATCATATGAATATCAGACTATTATAAAACAATATCAACCGTAATTGTTTTATGCCTTTTTAATAAGTAAAGCTGCTTGTTAGATTATTTTAAACTGTTTTCAACAAATCATACAAACTTATTAAACAAATAAAGATAATAAAACTTTAATGCTGTGGCAATTCTTCCTTTTTTAAAGCTGAATTTAGCATAATGACGTAGCCAAGATCTTTTTAATGCTAGGGGACGTTTAGTAGTTTGCCATGGAGATAACTTAAAATATATTCTAAATAATTCAGAATCAAATGTTTGGTACCATGGTTTATATCCTGAAACATAATGCAATAATACAGTATATGATGCAATTGACTGTTCTTCTTTACAAGAAATTGAAATCTGAATTTTAGTATTATATTTAATTGGTAAAAGTAAAGTTTTATTTTCTAATAAAATATTTAAAACATCTTGATCAGCAAAACGATAAACATTTCCATCGTTTATCATATTCATGCATTGTTCAGTCATATTGTTTATCGCCCATTGTTTAGTGTTTATTAGTAAAACACCTGCATTAAAATATTTTTCTGCGTCAATTGAGTATAAATCTTTTATAGTATTTTTCATTATGTTATCATCAGGTATAACACCAGCGATGTTATCCTTTAATTCAGTATTGTATAATGTGACAATTCGTTTTAAACATAAAATATCACTATCAATATACAAAAATTTTTCAGTTTCATTTTTCAATACATCAGGAATAATAAATCTAACACACGACATTGCAGATAAATAGCCTAAAACTAATGTTTCTGAATTAATTCGAAAATTACTGTTGAGATAATATATTTTTATTGTAGTTGTTGCACTTATCAACTGTTTAAATCTTTCCAAATTAGCTGGAGATATTTGATCTGTAAATAGATGAAAGCATAAATGTATATCAGGATTATTGCAGATAACTGAAGAAATAGTGACGCCTGCTGGCATTGCATAATTATCATCGAATGCTAGCGCTATGTGCATCATATCTAAGTTTTTTTCTTCTAATACTTTAAAAACCTGAACTCCACTGATGTACTTATTTGAGTTAAACATTTATTACTTTTAGTTAAAGGACTTTCTTATATTTTAAATAAAATATAATCATGTGTAAATTTATTTAATTCTCCTCAATTTTTTAATCTATATTTTAATAAGGATTAAATATATAATTAGCCATATATTTTTAATATCTAAATCATTTATATGTTTAACGTTAATAAATTTATTGATCAAATAAAACCTCTTTTTAATAATTATGATCCTAAATACTCAACACTTAATATTGCTTTAGGATTTGATGATAATTATGCAATTCCTGCGGGGATTGCGATGTTATCAGTAATAAAAAACACGCCAAGCTATAATCTAAGTTTCCATTTATTTATTGACCAGGTTTCCGAAATCAATCTTGATAAATTCAAAAAATTAAGTAGTAATAACGTTTCAATTACACTCTATTATTTGAATAGTAATTTCATAATTAATCCCAAAACTTTAGTTTTACATATTGCTACAATATCAACTTGTATTCGTTTTATCATGCCGAAATTATTAGAAACCATAACTGATAAACTAATTTATCTTGATAGTGATGTAATATGTTTACAATCATTAGCTAAAATAGCTGAATATAATATTGAAAATTATATTGCTGGAGTTGTTAGTGACACAAAAGATATGCAACAGACAATTAGCAGAATGTATCATATCGATTCAACTAGATATTTTAATGCCGGCGTTCTTCTAATAAATACAAAAAAATGGTGTGAAGAAAATATTTCAGAAAAAGCACTTGAGCTAATTAATGATGGAAATATATATAAATTCGCAGATCAAGACGTTTTAAATATTTTGCTAGAAAAGAAAACGCTCTTACTTCCTATAAAGTTCAATACAAAAATAAAAATTTCAATTGATGCTCATCAAGAAAAAAATATTAGACCTTATACAGTAATTTTGCATTATATTTCACAAAATAAGCCTTGGTTTAAAGTCTATCAATCTGAAATCTTCAAGCATTATTTTCAATTATCACCATGGAAAGATGAAGAGTTACCTTTGAGTGGAGACAGTTCGTCAATAAGAAATTATGCTAAATACTTAATGAAGCATAGAGCTTATTACAAAGCTATTTACTATTATGGTGTTTACTTAAAATATAAGTTATTCTTAAAAAAATAATTATTAATAAAAATATTATATGATAAATAATAATGCTCCTATT
>NZ_LZHK01000126.1:0-6457 GCF_001690415.1 Gilliamella sp. Imp1-1 | reverse complement strand
ACATGTGTAAATTTCTAATCCAAAACTTTTAAAAATATATAATCAATTGATGAGTAAGGAAATTTATTTTGAAATTACCGTCCCTTCTTCCAATAACGCTAGCAATTATTTTAAGTGGTTGTACTGTTTTACCTCATTCAGGACCAAATTTTTCATCTATAAAAAATATAAATAAACAACATGCTGAATTAGATAAAATTTATAATAAAGTAAAAATCGTTAATTTAAATATTTCACCTGATTCTATAAAAGAAGCGCAAACTAATTTATTTAACTTTACAAAGCTTATTAATGAAAGAGATAGCCAAGATAAAAAAGTTGATAATATAGGTAAAGGCGATAGTATAAAGATTTCTGTAATTGAAACCCCTCCAGCAATACTGTTTGTAGGTTCAGGTGATACAGGTGCTCCAAAAACTGGATTAACTGAATTACCAATAGTAATTGTTGATTCTAAAGGGTTTATTTCTTTGCCGTTTGTTGGAAATGTGAAAGTTGCTAATAAAACTCCCACTCAGCTACAAAAAGAAATAATTGAAAAGTTATCTGGAATTGCAAATAGACCCCAAGTAATTGTCACTGTTTTAGAAAAACGTTCTTCAAATGTTACAGTTATTGGTGATAAATTTAGTGGTAAAATGCCTATAACAGCTAAGGGGGAGCGTTTATTAGATGCCGTTACCATGTTAGGTAGCAATATGTATGATATTAAAGATACTTTAATACAAGTCACTAGGAATAATAAAGTTAATAAAATTCCACTAAGTTTAGTATTATCTAATCCTAAATTTAATGTTCATCTTCAAAAAGATGATGTTATTACTTTGATTAATAAGCCTAGTTCTTTTATTTCTATGGGGGCAATAGGCTCAACAAAAGAAGTCAGATTTGAAGCTGTTGGAATTAATTTGTCACAAGCATTAGCTCGTATTGGTGGTTTACGAGATAGTCAATCTGATGCTCGAGGTGTTTTTGTGTTTAGATATCAAGACACTTTATCGATAGATAATAAGAAAGAGCTTGTACCAACGGTTTACCAAATAGATTTAAATAATCCTAATTCATTCTTCATAATGAAGAATTTCCAAATTAAGAATAATGATATTGTTTATGTTGCATCTGCACCAATTCTAGAACTACAAAAATTCTTATATGCGATTTTCTCACCAGGTGTTGGCGTTGTTAATCAAATTAACCAGATTAGTGAATAAGTTTTTAATTATTGCACTCGTGAGATTTTATGTTTTTAAATTTTAAAAGAAAAAAAAGTTGGTTATTACATCTAATTGTATCATTACCAACTTTATTATCGATAATTTATTTTGGATTAATTGCTGAAAATATTTATACATCTGAAGCAACATATATTATACGTTCTTCAGATACTCAATCATCATTGGGAGGATTGGGAAGTTTTTTTTCAAAAGTTGGAATTTCACGCTCTAATGATGATTCATATGTTGTTTTGTCATATATAAAATCTAGAGATGCTCTATCCTCTGTTGAAAAAGTTTTACCAGTACAAAAGTGGTATACTCAAAAAGGCGATATAATATCTCGATTTAATGGATTTAATCTTGACTCGTATAATAAAAAAGAATATTTTTATCGATACATGAGTAATATGATAAGTGTCAATTTTGACAGTTCTACAGGTATTGCTACAATTAGTGTAAATGCTTTTGATATGCAAGATGCATTCAAAATAAATGAACAATTATTAAAACAAGCTGAAGGTTTTGTAAACCAAATAAATTTACGAGCCAAACAAGATCTCATAACCGCATCGCTAGCAGAACTGAAAAATGCTGAATCACAGATGAAGAAAGAAGCTCATGCTCTAGCTGAATTTCAAAGAAATAAAAATAGAGATGCTAATTTAGCTGAGTATCAACAGATATTAATTAATAATACGGTTGCTAAACAACAATTTGAGGCAGCCACATTATCATTACGTAATGCTCAGGTGGAAATAACTAAAAAGCAACTTTATCTAGAGCGAATAGAGCAGCCGAGTATATCAGATGTATCATTTAAACCCGCACGCATTTATAATATCATTGCAACTTTTATAATTAGCTTTTTAGTATATGGTATTATTAATTTACTTTCAGCTGGTATAAGAGAACATAAAGATTGATGACGGAAGTATTTACTAAAACATCATTTATGCGTTCATTAAAAATACAAATTAATGTATTGAATGCTTTAATTTTAAGGGAAATAATTACCCGTTATGGACGTAATAATATCGGTTTTCTTTGGCTATTTGTTGAACCTATGTCGTTAACGTTGTTAATAAGCTTAATGTGGTTTTTTTTTAAAATAAATTCTGTATCCAATCTTAATATTATTGCATTTGTATTAACAGGCTATCCAATGGTAATGATGTGGCGTAATGCTTCATCTCGAGCAAAAGGTTCAGTAACTGCCAATAAAGCATTGTTATATCATCGTAATATCAAAATTTTAGATCTAGTCTATGCACGTGTATTTCTTGAAATAATTGGGGCAAGTGCCGCTCAAGTTTTTGTTATATCAATTTTTATTTTTGCTGGACTAATTGCTATACCTTATGATCCTTTTTATATGCTATGTGCTTGGGGCTTGATGTGTTGGTTTTCTCTAGGGTTAGGTTTAATCATTTTTGTTTTATCTGCCAAATATGCAGCCTTTGATAAAATGTGGGGTACTTTAAGTTTTATCCTGATGCCTTTATCTGGAGCTTTCTTTTGGGTTGAGACTTTTCCTCATGAAATTCAAAAGTTATTGCTTTATATTCCACCAATTAATGGAACAGAAATGTTTAGAGCAGGTTATTTCGGCCCCTCAACTATAACACATCAAAATGTAAGTTATTTGCTTTTTTGTAATATAGTTTTGTTATTTGTGGGATTAACTATGGTAAAAATTAATGAGAATTATATTCTTGAGGATAATTGATGATTATTGTTAAAAATGTAGGTAAACAGTACTCAACAAGAAAAGGATATAAAACAGTCCTTAATAATATCAATTTTTCTTTACATAGAGGCGAAAAAATTGGAATTTTGGGGCGTAATGGTGCGGGTAAATCTACACTAATTAAACTTCTGAGTGAAATAGAAAAACCAACCACAGGTTCAATAATAAGAAATATGTCAATTTCTTGGCCATTAGCTTTTTCTGGTGCTTTTCAAGGTAGTTTGACGGGAATGGATAATTTAAGATTTATTTGTCGAATTTATGGATGTAATATTGAAAAAATGAAAGAATACGTTGAAAACTTTGCGGAATTAGGCGATTATTTATACGAACCAATAAAAAAATACTCTTCTGGCATGAAAGCTCGTTTAGCTTTTGCGTTGTCATTGTCAATTGAGTTTGATTGTTATTTAATTGATGAAGTGATTGCTGTTGGTGACTCTAGATTTACAGAAAAATGTAAAACAGAATTATTTGAAAATAAAAAAGATCGAGCTCTCATTCTAGTTTCACATAATATAAATGCTATACAAAATTATTGTGATAAAGCTATGGTGCTTGATGCTGGTTACTTATATCAATTTGATACAATTGAACAAGCTTATATTTACCATAATAAACAACAAAAAATTACATAAGCTTATTATTAATAGAATTCTAAATGAAAAATGTTCTGGTCTTTTCAAAAAAAATCCTAACAATAAAAAGTATTAATCACTTTTTTTCTGATCTGTCGTTTAGTAAAAAAAAGACTAAAAAGAAAATTGATGCAGTTGCAGGGTGGGGATATCGTCCAACAACAATAAAAGCTAGGACATATGCAAATAAACATTTACTACCATTTATTGCTCTTGAAGATGGATTTTTACGCTCTATTGGTTTAGGTCTAGAAGGCTATCCTCCACTATCACTTATTGCTGATAGTATTGGCATTTATTATGATTCTAGAAAACCATCAGAATTAGAAATGTTAATTAAAGATAAAACGAATTTAAATCAATATATAAATGAAGCAACCTTTGCATTAAAATTAATTATTGAGGCGCAGCTATCAAAATATAATCATGCACCTGATTTTTGTGGTTTCGAGGATAAAACCAATAATAAAAATAAAAAAGTATTAGTTATCGATCAAACATTTGGAGATATGGCTGTCGAGCTAGGTGGAGCAAATCAACAAACTTTTATATCAATGCTAAATTGTGCAGTTAATGAGAACCCTCTTTCAACAATTTATGTAAAAACCCATACAGATGTAATTAATGGATACAAGAAAGGTTATTTAACTCAAATAGCTAACCAAAAATCAATCATGTTATTTAGTGAAGATGTCAACTCTCTTTCATTGCTTAAACATTTTGATAAAGTGTATGTCGTTACATCGCATATGGGATTTGAAGCACTTTTATTGGGTAAACAGGTTATTACCTTTGGTTTACCTTGGTATGCTGGTTGGGGTGTCACTGATGATCGACATAAAAATATAAAACATTTACGAGCAAATGGTAGAAGAACTCAAGCCACAATCTTAGAGCTGTTTATTGCAAGCTACATATTATATTGTAAATACATTAATCCTTATACAGGAAAAAAGGGAACTATTTTTGATGTTATTGACTATTTAATCAAAATCAAAACACTCAATAATAAACTTAGAGGTACGATTAACTTAGTTGGATTTTCATTCTGGAAGAAACAAGTACTGTTACCTTATTTAAGGCTACCTTCTGTAAAATGTCGTTTTTTTTCAGTGGGTAAATATATAAAAATTCTTAATGACAAAGATGCAAAGAACGAACTTAAAACTGAGAAATTATTAATATGGGGGCAAGGGAAAAAAGGGTTACTTCCAATTATTAACAGTATGAATCCATTTCGTATTGAGGACGGCTTTATCCGCTCTATTGGTTTAGGATCCAATCTAGTTATGCCATATTCATTGGTTATTGATAAACTAGGTATTTATTTTAATTCCCAAAATATTAGTGAATTAGAGTTTTTATTAGCAAATAAAAAAGTCACTAAAAAGGAAAAAGAAAAAGCTAGCTCACTACAAAACTTACTAATTGTAACTAAATTAGGTAAATACAATGTTGGTAAGAAAATGAATATTAGGCCTATTGAAAATAAAGAAAAAATCATTTTAATACCTGGACAGGTTGAGGATGACGCATCTATTTTATATGGTTCTCCTATTATAAAAACAAATTTAGAATTAATAAAAGCTGTTAGACAAAATAATCCAGACGATTATATTGTTTATAAACCTCACCCAGATGTTTTAAGTGGTAATCGAAAAGGCGAAGTTGATATATTAGAAATAAAAAAATATGTTGATAATATTATTGAATTTGTTGATATTATCGATTGTATTGAGCAAGTTGATGAAATCCATACAATTACTTCATTAGCAGGTTTTGAAGCTTTAATCAGAAATAAACTAGTAGTGTGTTATGGGCAACCATTTTACTCTGGCTGGGGATTAACAATCGATATATATCCTAATGTTAGAAGAAATAGGTCATTAACAATCCATGAACTAATTTATATAGTTATGTATGATTATCCTATTTATATTCATCCTGATTCTTTAAAATTTACCGATCCAGAAACTTTAATAAATTATTTAAATAATAAAAAATTAAAAGCTTCAAGAGAAATTAAACAGGTTTGGTTAAAAAAACAATTTAACAAGTTAAAACAAATTGTTTTTCTTATTTATAAATTAAATAAAATTAAATAGTTATATTTTTGTTTTAGGAGAAAATAGAGCTATTTACACTCATAAACAAAATAATCCACTAAAATCTTATAAGGCGTTTGTAAATACCCGAAACTTAGTACTACACAACTAACGTAGAAAATTAAGCAACCTGTTTAGTGTTTTGTATTCAATCGGTGTCATGTTATTTAATGCCTCAATGCGATCTTTCGGTGTTATAAATCGTTAACCATTCTTTGGTTATTCTCTTTGCTTGCGCTAAGTTATTAAAAAGATATAAATCAAGTACTTCAGTACGATAGGTACGATTAAATCGTTTAATATAGCCATTTTGATATGGGCTACCTAGCTCCATATAATTTAGCCCAGTTGGTAAAGGTTTTTCCTGTAAATTCAGACCTGTAACTCTCCCCTAAAATAGTACAGCAAAAAAGTAGAAAATTCTCTATGATAAAAGTAAAAGGGGATTTAATGATGAAAAAAATGACTGAACATCAAATCGTCGCTATTTTAAAAGAAGCTGAAGCAGGTATTCCTGTCAAGGAACTCTGCCGTAAATATGGTATGGGTAATTCAACTTTTTATAAATGGCGGGAAAAATACGGCGGCATGGAAACTTCGGATATCAAACGCTTAAAAGAGCTGGAGGCTGAAAACCGCAAACTTAAGCAGATGTTTGCCGAGCTGAGCTTAAAATCACAGCTTCAGGAAGAAATCATAAAAAAGCTTTAGTGCCCACAAAGGCACGTAAAACGTGGGCACAGCAACTAC
>NZ_LZHK01000125.1:0-10008 GCF_001690415.1 Gilliamella sp. Imp1-1 | reverse complement strand
TAGGTGCCTTTATCGCTATCGTCATTTAGTCGAGAATGCCTTTGCTAGAATCAAGCAATATCGTTCAATATCAACTAGATACGATAAGTTAGAAAGGAATTATGCCAGTATGGTATCACTGGCATTTATGTTAATGTGGCTGCCAATGTATTGTTGAGTAATTTATGTACAGCAAAGATCAACAGCCCCTAGTAATAAAAAGCTTGTATTGTTTAAATAATTAACTAATTGATTTTAATAATATATTGATAAACCAGCGACAACTATCGCCGATTTATCATTTTTAATATCTTTAGTAGTATTATTCTATCTTCTTATCCGCTCTTTTTTATTCGCATTTTATTAAAAAATAGATAAGCAGATATAGCAACAACAAAATTTCCTAGTGCAGCAAATATCGTTACAACATTAAGAGCAAAATAGTTAAATAAAATAAATCCTGTCAAAATTGCACCAATTGCCGCACCAAAAGTATTAATCGCATAAAGATGTCCAGTTGTTTGACCAATATTTTTCCAAAACTGTGCTATATAAGTAATTAAAATTGGAAGTGTTGCTCCCATCAAAAGGGCTGGAATAAGCACCAATAAGAAATTAACAATTGCAACAACAATTAAATTATAAACAATAAAGATATCACCGACAAATAAAATAAGTTGATAACTAATTATTCCAAATAAACCAATTCCAAATTCACTAAAACAAAAAAACTGGAGTGCTTTATTTGGGTATTTATCAACAATTTTTCCTCCTCCAAGAGCCCCTAAACCAAGTCCTAACATAAATGCCGATACAATAATTGCTACAGAATCAACATCAGATCCAAAAGCCGAATAAAGAGCTCGTTGCCAAGCAACTTGATAAGTTAAGCCACTCATTCCAGAAATAAAAAATAGCGTGCTTAATAGTAGTGATTGTTTCTTACTTAACATAAAAGCGTCCTTAATTATTTCTCAAAAAACCATATTTATATTCAGTTATCATATTACTATCGGTAATAATTTCCGTATCTCGTCCTAAGTTATAAAGCTTTTCAACTTCATCTAGACTTAACAGTTTGGTTGCTAATGTTTTTTGGTAAGCACCGTTTTTAACTTGTTTAGACGCTTCATTAAACAATGGTTTGCCATCTAAAACCAACTTATCAAGGCGATTTTTAGCAACATTGTCATCGATGTTAATCTCTGAATCCGAGGCATAAATAAAGCCCATAGTGCCCCAATAAGCATGTTTAAATACCGATTGTGCCGTTTTTAATGTATCTAGCGAACGAGTACTATTAAATGCCAAAATACCATTAGGATTTAATGAATTATGTAATATATTCATCATCTCTTGCGATAATAGATTGGTTATTCCTGAACGCCAATGGTAAGTAGTATTCATAATAATTAAATCATACTTTTTATCACTATTTCGTTTAAGCCAACGTCGACCGTCATCAATATAGATATTAATTCGATGATCATCTAGTATTGGAGAAACAACTGGGTATTGTTTAATAATATCCAAGTAACCTTTATTAATTTCAATGGCGTCAATCGTTTCTAATGTAGGGAAACTTGATAGAGCACGTGTCCAAGCCCCACCACTAACACCAATAACTAGCGCTTTTTTAGGATTTGGATGAATTGCCGCTAATAGATAAAGCCGGTTTAAGTCATTTATATCATTATCTGGATCTATATTTAAAATACCATCATACATTCGATTTCCTAATACAATATTTTTCCGTCCATCCTTATTGTCATCGGCGATATGAATTACACCATAGCGATTTTCAATATAAGAATTGATAGATATGTCTTGTCCTAGGCTATCTCTGAAAATATAATCAGTGTGTTTATCTACAAAATAAAAGCAACTAATACCAAGTATAGCAAAGGCAGAAACAGAAACTGCCGATTTTTTAATTATCATCAAGCCACCTAATAAGATACAAACAATACCTATTAAAATAAACATTGATGAAATAGAAATATAATCAAGAAGAACTCCGCCAATTAATAAACTACCAAGCGTTGAGCCAATAATATTAAAAAAATAGACTTTAGAAACTGAAGCACCTACTTTTCCATTGCCAATATTCGTACCTAAATGGTGCACAATTGGAAATAATATTGCCTTTAAAGCTGCAACGACAAATATTAAAATACTACATATACGTATACATTGAGTTAAGCTATTTGGTTGATTTATGCTTTGAATAATAAATGGAATTAATATATCAATAAAACCAGCAAAAATTAAAACCATTCCTCCGGCCAATAGTAGGTTCGAATAGCGTGTACAAATTGCTTTACCTCGACTTGCACCAAAAGCAATACCTAATAGAAAAAAGAACAGTACAAGTGCAAAAGCATAGGGAGCACCACCTAACATAAAGCTAACGATTCTAAACCATAGCATTTCTTGACCTAAGCTCATCAATCCAACTAAAAGCGAAATGCACCAAGCAAAATATTTCATAGCGATTTTCCTACTCCTAACTAACTATTATTATTTAAGCTAATTATAGTTAATATATAATTAATTGCTAATATTTTAGACAATTATTCATTTTGCATCAAATACAACTAGATATAAACGTAATACAAACCGCCATTAGCTTTATTAATAACGCTATATTTGGAAGATTGACTTATAAATAATATTTATTTGACCAAAAACTAATTTTTGATTAACTTCACACGCAATATGGAATTAAAGCCTATTCCTTCTTAAATTATAAAACGATGAATTAGAGGCAATGATATGTTATATAACCAGCATCATGAAAAAGATAACTGTGGATTTGGTTTAATTGCTCACATTGAAGGACAACCAAGTCATAAAGTGGTGCGTACTGCAATTCACGGACTTGCCAGAATGCAACACCGTGGTGCCATTTTATCAGACGGTAAAACTGGCGATGGCTGTGGACTTTTATTACAAAAACCCGATCGATTTTTTAGATTAGTGGCACAAGATGAGGGCTGGCGTTTAGCAAGTAATTATGCCGTTGGTATGTTGTTTTTGAGCCAAGATGAAAAAGAAGCTCAAATTAGCCGTGATATTGTCGAAGAAGAATTAGCCAATGAAACCTTATCTATTTTAGGTTGGCGTGAAGTACCAATTGATAAAAGTGTGCTTGGTGAAATTGCCCTATCATCATTGCCTAAAATTGAACAAGTCTTTGTTAATGCACCCGCTGGATGGACAAAAATTGATTTAGAACGCCGCCTATACATGGTGCGCCGTCGAATTGAAAAACGGGTACAAGACGATACATTTTACGTTTGTAGCTTCTCAAATCAGGTCAATATCTATAAAGGCTTATGTATGCCTAAAGATTTACCTCGATTCTATCTAGATTTGGCTGACATCCGAATGGAAACAGCAATTTGTTTATTTCATCAACGTTTTTCAACCAATACTGTTCCTCGTTGGCCATTAGCGCAACCTTTTCGGCATTTAGCTCATAATGGTGAAATCAACACTATTGAAGGTAATAGACAATGGGCACAAGCACGTTCCTATAAATTTAAAACGCCACTCATTCCAGACTTACAAGATGCGGCACCTTTTGTTAATGTCACAGGTTCTGATTCAAGTTCATTAGATAACATGCTTGAGCTATTTCTTGTAGGAGGAATGGATATTGTACGAGCTATGCGCTTATTGGTTCCACCTGCATGGCAAAATAATCCTGACATGAACGAAGATCTGCGTGCTTTTTTCGACTTCAACTCAATGCATATGGAACCTTGGGATGGTCCTGCCGGTATTGTAATGTCTGACGGTCGTTATGCCGCATGTAACTTAGACCGTAACGGATTACGTCCTGCACGTTATGTAATAACGACAGACAAACTAATTACCTGTGCATCCGAAATCGGTATTTGGGATTATCAACCTGACGAAGTCGTCACTAAAGGACGCGTTGGTCCAGGTGAATTGTTAGTTATAGACACTGAAGAAGGTCGCATTTTACAATCGTCTGAAACAGACAACGATTTACAAAAACGTCATCCATATAAAGAATGGATGGAAAAAAATGTTAAAAGACTGATCCCTTTTGAAAACCTACCTGATGATAACATTGGCTCTCGATATTATGACGATATCTTGCTAGCAACTTATCAAAAACAATTTGGTTATAGTGCTGAAGAGCTAGACCAATGTATTCGAGTGCTAGGTGAAAACGGTCAAGAAGCCACTGGCTCAATGGGCGATGACACACCATTTGCGGTACTATCAACAAGGCCTCGCTCAATTTATGATTATTTTCGTCAAAAATTTGCTCAGGTAACAAATCCGCCTATCGACCCACTACGCGAATCACACGTTATGTCACTTTCAACTAGTATTGGTCGTGAAATGAACGTGTTTGCCGAAGCTGAAGGTCAGGCGCATCGTGTTGCGTTCAAATCTCCTGTTTTGGTTTATTCAGATTTTAAACAATTAACAGCATTAGAATCACGTTATTACAAATCAGAAGCCTTAGATATCACTTATGAAATCGATGGTAGCCTGCGCGATGCCATTGAACAATTATGTGGTGATGCTGAAGCAAAAGTTCGCAATGGCACGGTATTATTGATTTTATCAGATAAAAATATAGCGCCTGATCGCTTACCAATTCCTGCGCCTATGGCAGTTGGAGCTGTTCAGCAACGCTTAGTTGAAAAAAACTTACGTTGCGATGCTAATATCATTGTCGAAACCGCAAGCTGCCGTGATCCACATCAATTTGCGGTACTTCTTGGTTTTGGTGCAACTGCAATTTACCCTTATTTAGCCTACGAAATTTTAGGTCAAATGGTCGATAATAGCACAATAAAAAAATCTTACCGTGAAGCCATTCTTAATTACCGTAATGGAATTAACAAAGGCTTATATAAAATTATGTCAAAAATGGGCATTTCAACCGTCGCCTCTTACCGCTGTTCAAAACTATTTGAAGCAGTTGGCTTAAATAAAGAGGTCGTTGAACTTTGTTTCCAAGGAGTTACTAACCGTATTAATGGTGCCAATTTTGATGATTTTGCGCAAGACCAATTTAACTTATCAAAAAGTGCATGGCTGAAAAGAAAACAATTAGAACAAGGTGGGTTACTTAAATATGTTCATGGTGGTGAATATCATGCTTATAATCCTGATGTAGTACAGTCACTACAAAAAGCGGTCAATAATGGCAATTATGAAGATTACAAACGCTATGCCGATATCGTCAACAACCGCCCTATTGCCACCTTGCGTGATTTATTAAAGCTCAATCCACCTGAAAACGCAGCTATTCCACTTGATCAAATCGAACCAGAAGAATCACTGTTCAAACGCTTTGACTCGGCAGCCATGTCAATTGGTGCGCTAAGCCCTGAAGCACATGAATCCCTTGCCGAAGCAATGAACATGCTCGGTGGTTTTTCAAATTCAGGCGAAGGCGGTGAAGATCCAGCTCGCTACAACACCATAAAAGTATCACGCATAAAACAAGTTGCATCAGGTCGTTTTGGTGTAACACCAAGTTACTTAATGAGTGCCGATGTTATTCAAATCAAAGTAGCACAAGGAGCAAAACCGGGGGAAGGTGGTCAGTTACCTGGCGACAAAGTCACCCCATATATTGCTAAATTGCGTTTTTCTGTACCGGGTGTCACACTTATTTCACCACCACCTCATCACGACATTTACTCGATTGAGGATTTGGCACAATTAATATTTGACCTAAAACAGATTAACCCTAATGCCATGATTTCGGTTAAATTAGTATCAGAGCCAGGCGTTGGCACAATCGCAACTGGAGTTGCTAAAGCCTATGCCGACTTAATTACCATTTCTGGCTATGATGGTGGAACAGGCGCCAGCCCATTAACTTCAGTCAAATATGCTGGTTCTCCTTGGGAATTAGGGTTAGTTGAAACTCAGCAATCATTAGTCGCCAATGGGTTACGTCACAAAATACGTTTACAAGTAGACGGTGGTTTAAAAACGGGCACTGATATTGTCAAAGCAGCTATTTTAGGTGCTGAGAGTTTTGGATTTGGAACAGGACCAATGGTTGCCTTAGGTTGTAAATATCTGCGTATTTGCCACCTTAATAACTGTGCAACGGGTGTTGCAACGCAAGACGAAAAACTGCGTAGCGAACATTATCATGGCCTGCCAGAAAAAGCGATAAACTATTTCCGCTTTATTGCGCGTAACACGCGAGAAATTATGGCCGAGCTAGGTGTCAGTCGTATCGTCGATTTGATAGGACGCACCGATCTGTTATTAGAACTTGATGGCATCACGGCAAAACAACAAAAACTTGACCTATCAGGACTGCTTGAAACAGCAAAACCTATTGATGGCAAACCAGTTTATTGTATTGAAGACAATAAACCATTTGATAAAGGTGTGCTAAATAAAGAGATCATCACACAAGCACAACAATTTGTTGATAATCGCCAAAGCCAAAGCTTCTATTTTGATATACAAAATACCGATCGCTCTGTAGGTACTAGTTTATCTGGCTATATTGCCAAAAAATATGGTGACCAAGGTCTTGTTGCTGATCCTATTTCGCTTAACTTTAACGGCACTGCGGGTCAAAGTTTTGGTGTTTGGAACGCTGGAGGTGTGGACTTAACACTCACAGGCGATGCCAATGATTATGTTGGTAAAGGCATGGCTGGCGGTCGTATTGTGATTCGACCACCGCAAGGCTCAGCATTTTTAAGCCATGAAGCAATCATTGCCGGTAATACCTGCTTATATGGTGCAACTGGAGGAAAACTCTTTGCCGCTGGACGTGCTGGAGAACGATTTGCGGTACGTAATTCTGGTGCAATTAGTGTTGTTGAAGGCATTGGAGACAATGGCTGTGAATATATGACAGGCGGTATTGTCTGCGTATTAGGTAAAACAGGAGTTAACTTTGGTGCAGGTATGACAGGTGGTTTTGCTTATATTTTAGATGAAGATAGTGATTTCCATAAACGCATAAATAAAGAGTTAGTGGAACTATTGAATGTTGCTGATTACTCAATTCACGAAGAACATTTACGTGGTTTAATAATGGAGCACGCTCAACTTACCCATTCATCACGCGCGGAAGAAATTTTGGCTAATTGGGATGATTATTCAAAACAATTTGTATTAGTCAAACCAAAATCGAGTGATGTAACAGCGCTACTTGGGCACCGCAGTCGCTCATCAGCAGAATTACGTATTCAAGCACAGTAAGGAGAACACGAAAATGAGTCAAAATGTTTATCAATTTATCGATTTACAACGTGTTGATCCGCCTAAAAAATCGTTAAACATTCGCAAAATTGAATTTGTTGAAATTTATGAAGGATTTTCTGCTCCACAATCACAAGCGCAGGCTGATCGTTGCCTTGCTTGTGGCAACCCATATTGTGAATGGAAATGCCCTGTGCATAACTATATACCCAATTGGTTAAAACTGGTTAATGAAGGCAAAATATTAGAAGCGGTTGAACTCTCACATCAAACCAACAGCCTGCCTGAAGTTTGTGGCCGAGTTTGCCCACAAGATCGCCTTTGCGAAGGCTCTTGTACTTTAAATGCTGAATTTGGCGCAGTTACCATAGGTAATATAGAGCGTTATATTACTGATGAAGCATTTAGAATGGGTTGGAAACCTAATTTATCAAACGTCGAAAAAACAGGATTGAAAGTTGCAGTTATTGGTGCTGGTCCTGCTGGCCTTGCTTGTGCCGATGTCTTAGTCCGCAATGGCGTAACGCCAGTGGTGTTTGACCGTCACCCTGAAATTGGTGGACTACTCACCTTTGGCATCCCAGCGTTTAAACTTGATAAAGAAGTATTAATCAACCGAAGACATATTTTTACTGAAATGGGCATTGAGTTCCGTCTAAATACTGAGGTCGGTAAAACGGTACAATTAACCGACTTAATCAACGAATTTGATGCGGTTTTTGTGGGTGCTGGAACTTATCAATCAATGCGAGCGGGTCTTCAAAACGAAGATGCCAACGGCGTTTATGATGCCTTACCATTTTTAATTGCCAACACTAAACACATAATGAAACATGCGCAAACCCAAGATACCCCGTACATTGACATGAAAAACAAACGTGTTGTGGTATTAGGTGGTGGTGATACTGCAATGGACTGTGTACGAACATCTATTCGTCAAGGTGCAACTGAAGTTACTTGTGCTTATCGCCGAGACGAAGCCAACATGCCTGGCTCAAAACGAGAAGTCAAAAATGCCAAAGAAGAAGGCGCACAGTTCCAATTTAACGTACAACCTCTCAGCATTGAAATTAACGGTACAGGACAAGTCACAGGCATAAAAATGGTTCGAACAGAACTAGGCGAGCCAGATGCAAAAGGACGACGCTCGCCAGTAATTATCGAAGGTTCTGAATTTATTCTTCCTGCCGATGCAGTAATTATGGCTTTTGGATTCAAGCCACATGCCATGCCTTGGCTTGCTCAGCATGGTGTCGAATTTGACCCACAAGGCAAAATCATCGCACCCGAAGCTAACAGCTACCAAACCACCAATCCCAAAATCTTTGCTGGTGGCGATGCTGTCCGTGGCTCTGATCTAGTTGTTACCGCCATCAGCGAAGGTCGCAAAGCGGCTGAAGGTATCTTAGATTACTTAGAGATTTAGCGATTATCTTGCTTTCAATCAAAATTACTTTAAATAAAAAAACAAACCCGCTTTAAAACAGCGGGTTTTTAATAATTCGAGTTTTTATCTTTAATTTTAGTAGCTCAGATTTAATCTAACAGATACTTATTAGCATTCATTTCAACAAAATCGAGTTAACTTCTTGTAATATTATATGCTTCTTCTATTTGCAGAATAAATAAGAAAACAGTAAAATTAGCGATTTTACTATTATCGTTACACTAAAAATTAACGTTACATCAATTATCTACTGCATCAGGTATGAATAATATTTATAAAAAGCATTAATTATTAATAAAAACATAAGTTAATTATAAAATGGAGATAGTATGAAAAGTAAAGGTGTCGCATATTTATTATGGTTCTTTCTTGGAATGTGGGGAGCCCATCGCATGTACTGTGGAAAATGGATTACAGGCTTCATTTAGTTTTTACTGCTGGTTTATTAGGTATCGGATGGTTTTTAGACCTATTTCTAACTAGCGGTATGCTTGACTATGCTAACTGTATCTACAAAAGTAAATATAATCAGTCACAAAATAATATTTCAATTCAAATTAATAACCCTTGCCACACTGAATCATCAACGCATGTTATAAATGAAAAAAATTCATAGTATGTAAAAAAAGGCTATTTACACTTTATGATTAAAATGATCCTTTAAAACTCATAAGGCGTTTTTCCCTGAAATTACTTTATGGGGTTTAAAGGTATAATAAAAATTAATAAAGCATTTAAGCCTTTATTTTCTATCTTTTGTATCACTAAATATTTGTTGATTACGCTACATATTAACTCAAAACCTAGATTACACCATGAAGTGCAATTCTTCTTAACTCCTTAGAATAAAAATCAGCAGGGCTTTTAAACTTATGCCGTTTTCTTGGGCGTGTGTTCAATAGATATTGTATTTTCTTTATCTGTTCGTCGTCAACTAATGAAATGGCCGCTGACTTAGGTATAAACTGACGTATTAAGCCATTGGTGTTTTCATTTGTGCCTCTTTGCCAGCTTTTATAAGGCTCTGCAAAGTACACGGTGGTGTTTAAATAATGCTCAATAGCATGATGATAATTAAATTCGGTTCCATTATCAAAGGTGATGCTTTTAACCATTTTTTCAAACGGCGTTAGCAATTTTATTATCATATCTCTCGTTTCGGAGGCGGTACGTTGATTGAGGCGCCCAATTAATACTAGCCCTGTTTTGCGTTCAACTAATGTCACCAATGCTTGCTTGTCTTTACGGCTAATAATCGTATCGCCCTCCCAATGTCCTCGCGTTTTCCGGCTTTCTACATAACTTGGACGTTGTTTAATTGACCGTTTATAACGGCGGTCTCCTTCTTT